>NZ_JAGTPT010000019.1:0-87505 GCF_018195675.1 Brevibacillus sp. NL20B1 | reverse complement strand
CAGCAACAAGAGTTCGGTGTATGGGGGAACTGATAGGGACGATCCAATATTTGCTGAACTATCCAGGATTAGCTCTTCCCCCATTCCCAATTCGTCAATGTTAGGGGGAAGAGTTACCGACTTCGTGAGAAGATGAGGACTGGAACCCACGAATCCCCCTTCCACCTGGCCAACAAAAAATCGCCGGGTGGGTCAAAATATGTCAGCGTTGACAACGAACGTTTGATTCGATAGTTTTCTTTAGGTTGATGCTCAGAGATTAATGTCTTCTGGGATTGCCTCGCAAAAAGTAAAGGACCCCTTACTCTGCCACAGTAGGAGGTCCGGCTAACGTTAAGAGGTTGGGAGCTTGTCTCCCTTTCTCTACGTATGTTGTAAAGATACCTTTTTATTCTGAAAGATAGTGTTGTAACCTGCTATAAGCAGGCATTTTTATAGCTCGTTTGAGAACGTCCATCACAGTCTTAGTGTCAGCTGGACGATCTTCCGTATGCAATATATTTATTAGTTTTGCTGACAATTCGGCAAACGTTGGAATTTTCACGTTTTCCTCTTTTTCAGCATGCATGAGTACTTGAACATGATGCTTTAAAATTTGCTTCAGGTTATTGAACTGATCTACTGATAAGCCTCGTGAAATAACCCAGTCCCAGAGACAATATTCATCCGCATCAATCGCAATCTGACGCAATAAATCAATATACATCTCTAGGCGTTCTACTTTCTCTTCTAACGATTCTTGTTTCATGATGTATCCTAAATCCTTTCCTTTACAAGAATAAAAATACAATGATATTAGCAATTGTATTGGCTACAGAACTAGAAGCTGACGTATTGCTCATAATTGCCTGTACAATTACATCTCGTACCCTTTCCTCTACTTGATCACCTAGACGAGCCAATTCACGAAGCTCATCAACAATGTAAGAGCGACTTTCTAAAAGAACCTTTTTATACTTACCTTTCGGGAGTTCAGCAATAATATTATCAATGTAGTCGCTGTCTATCAAATCAGCTAGTTTTCTAATAGCTTCTTTAGTAACTTTTGCTCTCCACTGAGCCTCTACTTTCTGTTGGATATTTCCTGTAGTAGAGACAGAAATCGGTTCTGTTTGAATTACACTACTTCCAGCTGCGAAAGCAGAGGAAGGTACAATTAATGACACTCCCAATACAGCCATAGATACAATAGGGGCAATGGTCTTTATGAGCATATTATTTCCTCCTTTGAGAATGTTTTCCATAAACTTATTATACTAACCATGTATATTTCTTGCAATAGATTACCCTAAAAATAGTTAATTTTGTGTCATATCTGGTAACTCCAATATCGAGTTTGTAACTACCGTTCCATATCCCTTCGTTTATGTAGACGTTTTGGATAGCACGCTGCGCTGGTTGCCATCCTGAAGTCGGTGATGCAGTTGCTCCAATTTACCGCGCGATTGGTAAACCTGGTTGCTTGCAGCTGCCTATCCAGGTCAGCCTCGACAGAGCGTGTAGGATTAGAAACCCAGTCCATTTTCTCCACCCTTGTGGTTACGTATGAAATGGATATTACAACCGTTTGGTTACTTCATGTGGTCACCTTTGAACAGTCAACCGACTTTTTGTGTACCAAAACGTGGTATATTCTAATCCGTAATATGACGAGCTTTGCCCGACATGTGTCGCCGTGTACATGGGCTCACCTTATACTGCTTCTTCTGCTGGTGTAACCATTCGCATATGGTTTTAGGTTACTTCAATCAAAGCAGTCGACGAGCGACTGTCAAGGATAAGGGTGGAAAAGATGCTTTTTCGGATTACTTAGAATACGATCTGACTGTTGTTCATAGTGGTGTAAGTTTATAAAGGCGAAAAAGAAAGCTTTGTAGCGCTACAATTTTGAGGTTGATCGGTATAAATATTTAGATGCTTTGGGTGGGCACAGACATCATTTTGTATCTTCAAAACCCTTACAAAATGTTGGATTCAACTCTGAATACGCACTTGCCATAAGGATGTTAGTAAAGGTTCACCAAAATATACCTAGTTATGGAGGTGGAGGAATATGATAACGCGGGGGAATGAAATGAACGTCCTATTAATTGAACCGGGGAGAGGAATTGGGGAAATAGAACTTGGGATGACCAAAGAGGAAGTGAATGACTGCATCGAAAGATATGCGGCCAAATATCAAAAACCATATCATATGGATAATTTCATTAAAGACTCATTTATGGTCAAATACGATTTAGAAGGGAAGGTAAATTTTATCGAAATTCCTTCAGAGTTAAAAGATACTTTTCAGTGTTTATTTATAAATATTGATGTTTTCAATACGAAAGCTGACGAGTTAGTCAGACGAATCGATGAAATATCGCCATACGATCGGAATAACCCTGAAATGGATTCATGTTTTACGTTTCCGGAAATTGGGTTGGGTCTTTGGAGACCAGATGTATTAACAGAAGAGGATTTGGAAAAGGAATGGTTTAAGGAATTGAAACCATCTATACAAGAAGATACTATGAAAAACTTGTACTTTAAAACAGTTTTTATCTACCACACTAACATAGATTTATATAACAAAGATTAAAAGACTGAATGACAGTTTTACGGTAAAAAATCGAGTGTCAGCAGGCTGTGATGAAAGCACAGGTGCCGATCAAACCGAGTTGCGATATGATAGCAAGAGTCCTCCTGGTTGGGGGATTTTTTATATGATCGTTTTTAATGGTTCCCTGAAGTGAGATGTTATCAGGTGGTTTGGCCTACGAATACAAGAGGTAAGATCGAGAGATACAGGATTCCAAAGGAGTAGGGGAATACGTAAGTTTCAAAGTTCTTCACCTCTTCATCGAATGTACGTTCGTATAAGAGGATAATAAGTAGGTCAAATAGACTATTCATATTATACCTTTTGGTGTAAAATTTTGCTAGATCTTGTCGGTTTGGTTTAATTCGAGTGAGGAGTGAATTGCCCTTTGTGTGTTAAAATGAATGTTAAACGAACAAAAATCCGTAACCACAAGGGAAATCGAACCATGATGGCGAAATCATGTGCAGGCTGTCGAATACCGCGCATATAAGTGGGAGTCCGCATCGACAGATCGAGGCGGTCATCCCGATGCAACTGCTGATGATGATTCTGGAGTGAAGGCTCTAAGAATTTCTTTAGTAGTTTCTCCTAGCTGGATTGATCGGTGCGTCATCCGCTCAGTAGGCCCTACATAGACAGCACCAAAGGCTATGAAGGTTATTGGGGACGGCTTCGATGTGACTGCTGTGTAGGTGCTTCCAAATCGCTATTGCCGGTGGGAACAGGTGATTCGCATCTTCCTGAACAGAAAATCAGCGTGCGGCTTATAGGTGCTTGATGGAGATTTCATACGATTTGAAAATTGTGATGGATCTACGTACTCGATAAGAAATTAAATATGCATGACGAGAGGGGGATTCCATGACCACCATCTACGATATCCTCGACCAATTGCGCCATTTCGCCAACAGCAAGCGGGAGCAAGGCGATCTCTTTGAGCGCCTGATGCTTGCCTTTTTGCGTAACGACCCCCTATATAAGCAGCTCTTTACCCATGTCTGGTCATGGATGGAATGGCCGGGCCGGGATGGGCGTGTTGATACCGGTATCGACCTCGTTGCGGAAGAAGCGAATACAGGAGATATCTGGGCCATCCAGTGCAAGTTCCATGAGCCTGGGCATAAAATTCAAAAATCTGACCTCGACTCATTTTTCACGGAGTCAGGTAAGCACCCTTTCAGCAAGCGGATGATTATCGTCACAGCTCCAATGAGCAAGCATGCCGAGGAAGCCTGCCAGGACCAGCAGATCCCTGTTTCCATCCTCGACATGGAAGCGTTAGAAAAAAGCCCTATCGACTGGGGACGTTTTTCTTGGGATCGACCGGAATTACTACCCCCCCGTACAAAGAAGTCGCTTCGTCCACACCAGGAAGCGGCCATTGCCGATGTCTTGGCCGGATTCGAGAACTATGACCGTGGCAAGCTCATTATGGCCTGCGGCACGGGTAAGACCTTCACCGCTCTGAAGCTGACTGAAAAGCTTGTCCCGAAAGGCGGCCTGGTTCTTTTCCTCGTGCCGTCCATTGCGTTGCTCTCGCAGACCTTGCGCGAATGGACCGCCGAGGCGGAGTTCCCTTTGCGATCCTTTGCCGTCTGCTCCGATACCAAGGTCGGCAGAGGGAATGGCGAAGACTTGCGGGTATCCGATTTGGCCTATCCCGCCACTACCAATGCCGAACGGCTCGTGAACGAAGTTAAGAAAGGACTGGGCAATGCTGTTACGGTAATTTTCTCCACCTACCAGTCAATCGATGTTGTTTCAGAGGCCCAGAAAGCTGGATTGCCTCCTTTCGATTTAGTAATCTGCGATGAGGCCCATCGAACGACGGGTGTAGTTCGAGGCGATAAAGCCTCCTACTTTATCAAAGTCCATGAAGAAAGATTCCTTCAGGCCAAGAAACGGCTCTATATGACGGCCACTCCGCGTATCTATGCGGACGCCAGCAAAACCAAAGCCCAAAATGCTGGAGTGGATCTTTATTCCATGGACGATGAAGCCATCTACGGACCTGAGTTTCATCGCTTGAACTTCTCTAAAGCCGTCGAAGCCGGGATTCTCTCCGATTACAAAGTAATCATCCTGGCGGTGGATGAGCAGCACGTTTTGCAGCATCTTGGGTACAGGATTCACGATAACGAGGACAATGTTACTCTCGATGACGTAGCTAAAATAGTAGGCTGTTGGAACGCCCTATCCAAGCGCTTTATGGAGAACGAAAAAGATCAGGTCGTTGACCCTACACCCATGCGCCGTGCCGTAGCCTTCTCAAATTCCATCAAGAACTCGAAACGGGTTACTGATCTTTTTGCTGGCACCATCGAAGACTATCGTCGTTCATTGCCCGGTGATGGAGGGAAGAATCTCCTTGTCTGTGAAGTTGATCATGTCGATGGAACCCACAATATTGCCCAGCGCAATAGTAAGCTACAGTGGATCCGAGAAAATACTGACGAAAATATTTGTAGGATTCTCAGTAATGCCCGATGTCTTACTGAGGGAGTGGATGTTCCCGAACTAGATGCGGTGATTTTCCTCAACCCACGGGATTCACAGGTGGACGTGGTGCAGGCAGTAGGCCGAGTCATGCGCAAACCAAACGACAAGAAGCAATACGGCTATGTCATTCTACCCATCGTAGTTTCAGCAGAGGATTCTCCCGAAGAAGCCATAGGCAAGAACCAGAACTATCGTGTGGTTTGGGAAGTCCTCAACGCCTTACGCGCCCATGACGACCGTTTCAACGATATCGTTAACAAACTCGAACTCAATAAACGAAAACCTGACAAGATCCAGGTCATTGGCGTGGGTGGTGGCAGTGAGGAACGTGAAGAGGGAGAAAGTCCGGATGGCAAGTCTCGCTTCGAACAACTCGCGTTTAATTTTGAGCGGATCAAGGAATGGCGGGAGGCCATCTATGCTAAGATCGTTGATAAGTGTGGAGAACGCCGCTATTGGGAATCCTGGGCCAAGGATGTGGCGAAGATTGCCGAGCGCCACAAGACGCATATTCGTGCCATCCTGGAAAGTGTTGATCCCAAGGCCCGTGAGGCTCAGAAAGCCTTTGGCGACTTCCTGAAAGGATTGCAGAGCAATATCAATGAAAGTATTGGGCAAGAAGAAGCCATCGAAATGCTGGCCCAGCACCTTGTGACCAAACCGGTCTTCGATGCGCTTTTCGAGAATTACGCCTTCAGCAGCCACAATCCGGTCTCCCAATCCATGCAGAAGGTGCTGGATGTCCTGGAAGGCCATGCCCTCTGGAAAGAAACCGAATCACTGGAGGATTTCTATAAGAGCGTGCGGGAACGGGCGAGTGGAATCGACAACGCCGAGGGTAAGCAGAAGATCATCATCGAACTGTATGATAAGTTCTTCCGTGCCGCTTTCCCCAAAATGGCCGAGCGGCTAGGGATCGTTTATACCCCGACCGAGGTGGTCGATTTCATTCTCAAAAGTGCAGAAGACGTACTTCAAGACGAGTTCGGAATGAACCTGAGCGACGAGGGTGTCCATATTCTTGATCCTTTCACCGGTACAGGCACATTTATCGTGCGCTTGCTTCAAAACGGGCTGATCCGCCCCGAAGACCTTGTGCGTAAATATCGGGAAGAGCTGCACGCGAATGAGATCGTGCTACTCGCTTATTACATCGCCGCCATCAACATTGAGGAAGCGTATCATCGCTTGTCTGGGCAGGACTACGAGCCCTTCCCCGGCATTGTGCTGACCGACACATTCCAGTTGGGAGAAAACAAAGGCACCCTAGCAGAAACCTTGTTTCCAGAGAACAACGATCGCATCGCTAGACAGAACCGCCAGGAAATCCGAGTCATCGTCGGAAATCCGCCGTATTCAATAGGCCAAGATAGCGAGAATGATAACAATCGGAACCTGACCTACCACCGTCTAGACCAGCGAATCGCGGAAACTTATGCAGCGGCGTCCAAAGCTGGACTGAAAAGAGGTCTATACGACTCCTACGTTCGCGCCATTCGCTGGGCGAGTGACCGTATTGGAGATCAGGGTGTAATCGCTTTTGTCACCAACGGCTCCTACATCGACAGTAACGCTGCAGACGGCCTTCGTAAGTCCCTTGCGGAAGAGTTTACCGCCATCTACTGCTTTAATCTTCGGGGGAACCAACGTACATCTGGCGAACAATCCAGAAGGGAAGGCGGGAAAATTTTTGGGTCGGGTAGCCGTGCTCCTATCGCCATCACCGTCCTGGTTAAGAACCCGGCCAAGAAAGGTTCTTGTGTGATCCGTTACCATGACATTGGCGATTACCTTAGCCGTGAGCAAAAGTTGGACATTATCCGTCAGCAAGGTAGTATCAAGGGTATATCTTGGACAGAGATCCAACCCAATGACGAGTATGACTGGATCAATCAGCGGAGTGAGGATTTTACCAAACTCGTTACGCTAGGTGACAAAAAAGGGGGGGAGCCAGCCGTCTTTGGCATTTATTCACAGGGAGTAATAACGAGCCGGGATAGCTGGACCTACAACTTCTCTCTATCTACCCTCCAGAATAACATGCAGGCTATGATTGGCTTTTACAACCGACAGTTGGAGGGATTCAAGGCGTTGGGTAAGGTAAATCCTACGATGGACGATGTGAATGCCTTCATTGATACCGATCCGCACAAGATTAGTTGGTCTCACAACCTGAAACAGGATCTCAGCCGCGGCAAGCAACACCCATATGTGGAAAGCTGCATCGTCCCGGCGGTGTACAGGCCTTTTTGTAAGCAATGGCTTTATTTTAGCCGTTCCTTTAACGAAAGGGTATACCAGATTCCTAAACTCTTCCCGGATTCTTCCGTAGAGAATAGGGTGATTTCGGTGACGGGGGTTGGAGCAAACAAAGCCTTTTCCGCCCTCATAGTGGATTCCATTCCCAATTTCCATTTTCAGGATACTGGTCAATGCTTCCCCCTCTACTACTACGAGGACCAAGCAGAGCAGAGCCATCAGAACCGGCTCGGCGGCTTGTTTGAAGGGGTGGAACAGGAAGAGGAAAGCCAAGGCTGCTACATCCGCCGTGATGCGATCACAGATTGGGCACTCGAGGAGTTCCGGAGGCGCTATGGTGATACGGTGTCCAAGGAGGACATCTTCTACTACGTCTATGGCGTCCTGCATTCCCCCGAGTATCGGGAACGATTTGCCGCCGATCTCAAGAAGATGCTCCCACGTATTCCGGAGGTGACTTCCACAGAAGATTTCTGGGCCTTTAGCAAGGCAGGAAGGGAACTAGCCTACTGGCATCTTAACTACGAGACCGTCGAGCCTTGGCCGATCGATGAGATACACCACGGTAATCCGCAAGCAGACGATTTCTATCGTGTTGAGAAAATGCGCTTTGGCAAGGGGCCGGGCGGTAAGCCGGACAAGGCAACCATCATTTATAACGCGAACATCACACTTTCCGGTATCCCTCTGGAAGCCTACGGTTATGTGGTCAACGGCAAGGCAGCCATTGAATGGATTATGGATCGATACCAGGTCACGACAGACAAAGAGAGCGGCATCATCAATGATCCGAACCAATGGTCTGATGATTCCCGTTACATCATCGATCTCATCAAACGCATCGTGCGGGTGAGCATGGAGACAGAGAGGATTTTGAAGGGATTACCGGGATTGGGCTTAGTATAAAGAAGGATCGCGCTAGCGATCCTTCTTCCAAAACGCCTTTGTTTCGAAAGAAACAGGGGCATTATTTTTTTAAAACTATTCAAAGCGGCGATGAACCAATGAAGATTGTACTTAATTTTAGACTGAAGACAAACTTCTCTTTTCTAATTTTAAGGTTCAGCAAGGAGCTAGTGTTTCCATAGGAAGGCGGCCTGTAAGTTGATCAAACGAAGATGTAGAAGAAAAAGAAAATGTGCGAGGCATGGAGTGGTAGGGGCAACGTGAGATCCATTGACGACCTGCTCAGCGGAGAACCGGGGAAAACAAGAGGCACAAGTCTCACATCTTCGAGATGCCCAGATATTTTCCCTCTGCCCGCGACGCGTTTCATAGCGGATACCGCCAACTGCTTCACTGGTCGTCAAGAGAGAGCAGGAACCATGATCCATGAAAATACGGATTTTGTTTACACACTGAAAGGACACAAGCTAACTCGTGTCCTTTTATTTTTTATTCTTATTTTCCTGTTCTGCTAAATACCTTAAATATCTCACATGTTCCAAAGCCTTTTTCTTATCTTCCTCACTCAATTTATCCAACTCGTAGAAAAAGAGGTTCTCTAGTTCAGTTAAAGGACGTTCGCTTTTGTTGATGGACGCCGGATCATCGGTACGGCCGAGAAGGTAATCCACGGATACACCGAAAAAGTCAGCTAGCTTTTGGAGGGTTTCGTTATCAGGCTCTCGCTTATTTTGTTCGTACATTGCATATGTAGTTCTGGCAATACCAATCTTAGTTGCCACGTCCTCTTGTCTAATTTTCCTCAGGGTCCGTTGTTCTTTCAAGCGATCACCTAACACTAAAATCACCTCCTGAGAACATTATAACTACACAAAGAGTGACATCATATTGATGTCACAAAAAGTGTAATTGTATGTTGACGGGACACGAAAAGTGTATTATATTAACACTTAGATACACGTTTTGTGACATTTTGAGGGAGGTTAACATGCGTTGTTGGTTGGTTATTAAGCGGAACGAATTAGGTCTTACTCAAGAAGAGGTCGCTAAAAAAGCAGCTATTGCACGTACAACTTACGCTATGATTGAACAGGATAACCGGAAACCAAGTGTTAATGTAGCTAAAAGACTTTCGAAAGTTCTAGGAATTGATTGGACACTTTTTTTTGAAGAAAAATGTCACGAATTGTGTAATACAAGTGAAATTAAACACGCCTGAAAGGAGTTCACCCATGATCAAACCACCTAAAGGCATCGTATTTCACCGTGAGTTCGAGCCGGACATGAAACGTATGGTTCAAGCACTAAAGGTTGTTCTCAAAGCACCTATTGTTCAGCCTGCTCAAGACTCCAAGACAGATAAAGCATCGATGAGAGAAGAATCCGCTTGACTAACAACCTTTTTGAATATTCTATCGGTTTTGCGATCTCAGTTCTATTCCTGATTTTTTAACTCGTTTCATTATTTTCTCCACTTTATGAACTTCTCATACAGCACCGGGTAGTGAATGCTTGTTAATTCGTCAACCTATATCCGAGGAGGGAGATCCATATGGAACGTTCTTTGGTAGAGGAGGCATTAACTGAACTCCAAATTGCTCAAGCCAATACGAAGGAAACAGGCCTCTCATCACCCTTTTTGCTTATGGAGACAGGCTTGAAAGATGACGAAACCTTACGCACGGATACAAAAAAATAGTCTTTACTCAGGGGAAGTCAGTCTTCCCTATCGTTTTTCTTTCCAATTGAAACTGAGTAGTAACAAAAGGACACGATTACGAAACTCTTGTCCCTTTGTTAGTAGTCAGATTCGGAAAGAGTGAGGAGGGATCACTATGCAATATGTTGAGCTGATGGTTTTGAGTGGTCGGGAACACAATGTCATGGATCTGCTCAAGAAGAAAATTGAAATGCTGGTTGAGGCCGATGATACATACGCGTTTCTGAAGGATGTGGTTGTATGTCACTTCCGAAAAGGGGTCTCCCAGGTTTCCAATCGTGTCAAATACAGCTATGAAAAGGGGGTGAAAAGCTACCTCTTTATCGGTGCTGATTTGATAAATTGGACTACCGATCAACTGGAGAAGCTGTATTGTGTTCTGACGAGCGGGATTCCCTTTGTGATCGGTTTGGTTCGGAAATGGCAGCAGATTCAACAACGGCTGTTTACTTCCCAGGAAGAGATTGAACGCATGGCTCGTAACCTCGGGGCCGAATTGGAACCGGAGATTCGCCTGGTGTTGCCTGAAGATGAGACTAACACTGTTCAGGTGATTGAAATTCAGGCTGAAGCTGAAGATACCAAAGCTGAAAAAGTGGTTCGTAAACGTGTGTCCTTGAAGGAGATGGTGGATCGCTTTAAACAAAAAGTGAATTCGGTTGGACAGAGGATAGAGGAGAGGGAGATCGGTCGAAAATCCAAGCGGGTTCTTTCGCTTTCTTACAACTTTGTTCTTGGTTTGCTCAAGCGGTATTTGCCACAGGCGATCAAACCTAATGTGTTCATCTCAACAGAATGGATGATCAAATGGTTGCCGGTACTCATTGAAGAAGAGATGAGACATCAAGGTTCAGTGGCTTAACGGAGAAGTGAGAAGAAGGAGTTGAAACAGTGAAGAACGGGAAAAACCTGACGCGAATGCAAAAGCTCGTACTTCTTAGCCGCGATCTTAATCCAAAGGAATGGCTAATAAGCAAAAAGATGCCCGATATGTGGCTGCTCGTTCATCGGAAGACGAAACAAACTTTAGCATTATCGCTCAATAGTTCAAAATCAAGTTAATTTGCCCTCTAGTCAATTTATCATCAACTGTTAGGGTATTCTCCTGACATTGATGATTCTGTCCAGTCTTTGAGGTGGAGGGTAATGATGATGGATTCCTTTAAACCAGCAAGAATATTTGCGATCATCCTTTGGTTTGTTACGGTAATTATTATGTTCTATTGGGGGAGATGAGGTCATGTGGTTTGTTCCATAATACAAGCGCCACACCTGCAAAAAGTTACACTCCAAGGAGGTGTAAACATTGAACGGTATAACAGGAACATTGGTTCGTTATAAGTATCGGCAACCAAACAACGACTTCATCGTAGCTACTCTTAAGCAAAATGACGGGAAAGAAATTACGATTACGGGAACTATCTATGGGGTTGAGCCAAACGAGAAGATCACTGTATACGGCGATTGGTTCAAACATCCACAATATGGCGATCAGTACCGTGTTGAACGTTGGGAACGCCCGATTCCGAAAAGCAAGGAACAGGTAATTGCTTTCCTCTCTTCGTCCCTGGTGAAAGGCTGTGGAGAGAAAAGAGCCAAGCAGATTGTTGATGTCCTTGGTGAGCATGCATTAGATATTATCATGAAAGAAGGAGAAGCCTGCTTACTGCCTATCCGTGGGATTGGTCAGCAAAAGGCTTCTTCTATTGTCACCAGTGTCCGGTCCTCGTTTGAAGTTCAACAGATCATGATGGAGCTGTCGAAATACGGTGTCAGCACAAGTATTGTCGTGAAGGCCTATAAAGAGTTTGGCTCCAACACGCTGGATATTATCAAGCGGAATCCGTATCAACTCACCAAATTGGATCTCATTGGCTTTCTTAAGGCGGACGAAATCGCAAAAAAGATGGGCATCATGCCCAACTCAATGTTTCGGATTGAATCATGTGTAGACTATATGCTGAAAAAGATGTGCTTCGATTTTGGTCATTGCTTCATTCCAGAAGTGGAGCTGATCGATGAGGTACTGAAGGTTCTCAATCACAACACGGACGTTTACATAACGAGAGACGAGGTAGAACAGGGGATCTTTCAGCTGGAGGAAAACGGTCGCGTCATTATTGAGGAAGGGGGAGTCTATCCTCCTTTTTTGTATCGCTCCGAAAAGAGACTGGCCCAACGCTTGCTCAAATTTATGCGCAGCGGCAGTAACAACACAAACATGGATGCAATCGATGCTGCCATCAAAGATTACCAGGTTCGTTTCAAAATGGTATTGGCGGAAGGACAACGTGAGGCGATCCGTAAGCTGTTCACGGAGAACCTATTGATCTTAACCGGTGGTCCTGGATGCGGCAAAACGGCTAGCGTAAAAGCGGTCATTGACGTGTATCAAAGGCTTAACCCAGTGGCAAGGATTGCTCTAGCGGCGCCGACAGGACGTGCCAGCCGCAAACTTACGGAGGTAACCGGACTGGATGCAGCTACTATTCACAGACTGATTAACTTCCGGCCCGGAGAGAAGCCCGAATTCAACGAGAGCAATCCGCTTGAAGCAGATTTACTCATTGTCGATGAGATATCCATGATGGATATTCAGTTGGCCGATTTGCTTTTCAGAGCAATCAACCCGAACAAAACAAAAGTATTGCTTGTGGGGGATCAGGATCAGCTCCCTTCCGTGAATCCAGGAAATGTACTGAAAGACATGTTGGACGCCGGCGTTCCGCATGTACGGCTGACGGAAGTCTTCCGGCAGGCGCAAAACAGCCAGATTGTCACCAATGCTCACCGGATCAATAAAGGCGAGTCGATTGTCATTGATCCAGCGAAACAAGATTTTTACTTTATCCAGCGGGAAAAACCGGAAGAGATCGCTGCGACGATCCGGAACAGTGTCGTGAGGTTTACGCAGCTTGGATACACCTCTGCTGATATTCTTGTTCTCAGTCCCATGAAAAAGGGGCCCATTGGAACGGAAGAGTTGAATCGTGTGCTGCAGGAAACTCTCAATCCCTCTGCCCCCCATAAAGAAGAGATCGCAGTTGGGAAAACAATTTTTCGAGTCGGGGACAAAATCATACAAACCAAAAATAACTACACAAAAGAGGTGTTCAACGGCGATATCGGTACGATTGATCGGATTGATTACCTGCTGGACAAAGAAGGACAAGTAACAGAAGAGAAAGGTCTGTACTGCACGATTAACGGTCAAATGGTGACATACACCAAGGAAGAGTTACACGAACTTCAACTAGCCTATAGTATCACCATACACAAGTCGCAGGGAGGGCAGGCTCCCATCGTCATCATACCGGTATCGACCAGTCATTACATCTTGCTTGCAAGAAATCTGATTTACACGGGGATCACTCGGGCCGAATCCAAAGTAGTCTTGGTGGGAACCAAAAAAGCCCTGCAGATTGCGATCAATAATAACAAGATTGTTGCACGATATACACGGTTAGCCAAACGAATTATAGAAGACATACAGTTACATGGACTGAATAAGACAGCCCCGAATCTTTCTGAATGGGAGGACAAAAGGGCTGTTGATTTTTCATAGTGCCCGTAAAGTTCGGATACTCACTCATTACAAGAGAAAGAGGGTTAACTTGGGTACCTACGGCCAACAGTGCCGAATAACTCAAAGACGTGGCGGTACTGCCTGATGGGGAGGTCAGGGAACACAAAAGCTACTTCGCCAGGGTTTAACTCTAGCCGGCCACTCTGTTCGATCAGAAACGGAACCTCCAAAGCAGCAAGGGTCTCGCGCAGGTAGCTTACCTCCCCCCAAGGGACCGCGTAATAGAAAGACTTGTCCAAATTGATCACTCTCCGCAGCATCAGTGAAAGCAGGTTCGGTAAAGGCAAGTAGAATCACTCGGCAAATACCAACGGATTATTCAACTGATTGGCCAGCTTAATGAAATTACCCAATTCAACAGGATTTCGGGAGATGCGATTGTCGATATAGCAGATAATCTTTGTTTACCAATCCATTTTTCATTGTCAGTAATAGTTGGGACAGTCTCAGCCTATCAGAGTTAATGGTTTTGTTGTCTACCTCAAGATACATTTTATAGGCTGAAACTTTTACAAGCGGCATGCAGGATTCTATTTTCTTCTGGACCTTTCTAAAATCGCTTGTTGCGGTTCTAACAAAGACAGCAACCATGATGATCACCTCAAGAATGAAAAGATTATAACCAATTTACCACACGCATTCCTTATGTGATAGGAATTTAAACGGGCGACTATTTCGTTCAAGTTTTGGTGTGAGGATATTTATATCGGAAAAAGTTGATGTGCAGCTCACCTTATTTGTAAAATTTATAAATGAGGTGGGATAATGATCATTTCTAAACCAACTATTATTAGTTCAATTATGAACTTTGAGGATCGTTATCAGTACAATAGGGAATACAACATTTTTGAGACCAACGAAGTTAACCAATCAACATTGTTGTGGCGTTACATGAGCCTTGCACAATTTGTAAGTTTATTGGAGAAGAAAGCGTTGTTTTTTTCAAAACCAGTGTACTTTAGAGATAGTTATGAAGGGAGCTTCTCTAAATATGATGTCGATCAAATTTTAAGAGATCATGATTCGTACTTGTTTGGGGGATCTGATTTCCAGAAAAAAATAGAATGGCTAAAAAAATACATTACAATTCATCTTGAGCATGCTGCAGTGAATTGTTGGCATATAAACGAAGAGGAATCTGCAGCAATGTGGGATATCTATTTAAAATCTAATGAAGGATTAGCCATCAAAACGACATTCGGGAATTTGAGGAGTAGTTTTGTTAATCCTAGATTTCGAATCCATGTAGGAAAAGTACAGTATATTGATTTTAACAAAGATATGGCAAGTACTAATGTTTTTGAATCCCTTTTTTACAAACGAAAGTCGTTTAAATACGAACAAGAGTTGCGTTTACTCGTCTTGAGTGAAGACAAGAGATATTTTAGTACTGAAACAGGAACCTATATTTCAGTCGACATTAACAAGCTAATAGGATCAATACATGTTTCGCCGACTAGTCCTGGTTGGTTCAAAGAAATAGTTGAATCTCTAACACATAAATATGGATTAGAAGATAAACCTGTTATTCAATCGGATTTATACAGCGATCCTCTGTATTAGATTATCATAAATCGGTAGAATTTTTAGGGAATCGGCTGCAGTATGGCCTACATGGTAGCAGAAGTGTATGGACTGGAGAAGATCGGAACCCATCCTCCGTAAACCTTCGGAGGTGGCCCCTATCAAAAGACGTGGGGTATAGGCGTCAAGGAGATGAGTAACTAATAACTAAAAAGTGTGGAGAGGGGAATGAAGTTTGTTACAAATGATAAAGAAACATTATGCTATTCTTATCGGAATTGTTGCAGGAGGAGTATTTGTCGCATTGATTATTATTGGGGTTTATCAGTTCCTGTATTTTTTGGAATTTCTGGAAGGGCTTAAACGTTTTGGGGAACAAGGAGATGTTAAGTACGGATTAAAAGCAAATGACTGGATAGCAATTTATTCTCTTACGGTATCCGCTATCAGTGGTATAATATCGTTCCTTGGAATTATCGTTACAGGGATATTCAGTTATTTAATATTTAGTTTTACTAAAAAGTTAGCCCTTAAAGAAGAGAAGGAAAAATTTATGGACTCATATTTTAAAGTGAAGGAAAGGTTGAAGTACATAAATGAATACATGCTTGGCTCATTATTGAGTAAGTACAGCGATGCAAAGACCTTGGAAGAAAAATGGAATTTTTTTATCATCAACGGAAATGAGTTAAAATCAATTAGCGAAAAGGTAAAGAATGAAATAGGAGGGCCACTGATTTTTTTACTTTCCTTTCAACTCAATGAGTTGAGTGATTTTGACACGCAAGGAATTATTAACCGTTATATTCATACACATATTGATGAAAAAGAACTATTCATGGCTGAGTGTGTTAAAATTTGGGAATCTTGTCTTAGTGAAATTAATGGTGCGTTGCACCTGTATGAAGCAAAGTTAGATAAACAGTACGATTTCTATAATAAAAATAAAGAGATATGGAGCATATAAATACATTGAGAAAAATCTGATAGATTAGCACCCACGAGGTGCTTTTTTTCATAGAAATGAGTGAAGAGTAGTGCGCCAGTTCGTTGACCCGGAAACATTTTAAGAAATAAATAATCTGGTGTCTGGACGAGATTGTCAAAGTGTTTCGGCCAGCCAATCTCAGCTCAAAATTCTTGAAGAAACGGTTTTAGAACGTCACTCGAAGACGTTGTCTTTCGTTGATTTTGGTATGGGAGACATACACTGTTGGTTTGAATAAAAGAAAGGGGGAAAGAAAGAAGGGACTAGATGGCGCTAGTCCCTTTCTAATTCTACTATGGATATAAACAGATTATACCAATTTTATTTGTATTTGGTCAACCATTCCCTCGTCCGTATTCATGATGTTGCAGATGTGTTTGGAGTACACAGAGCAACCGTCTGGCGGAACATACGAAAACTTGAGATTGCCAATCTAATTCGGACACAACGGACATGCGATGGAATCAAAATCGAGAAGATAGGTGAGTGGCACGAGGATGTATCACAGGTCAAAGTATTCCCAAGGAAAGCACGGGACAGTAATGTTGCATCAAAGACGGCCCAGAGGGAAAAGAAGGAGGTTAGGGAGTTGAAAAAGAAAGGGGGCAGAGGAAACGCCAAAATGGTGAAGATTGTTCCTGATGTTGCAGCGGGAATGGAAAGTAATGTTGCATTCAGATTCAGTGGCAAGGGCACGGATAGATTTTGCAATGTTGCATTTCAAGAACCGGCTGCCACTAAAACTAGTTATTATATAAAAAACTATATAGTACCCCAGTTGGTTACGCGCGCGCGTGTGAATCCTGCAACGTTAGTCAATCAGCATGCAGGAACCACTGCTTTAAAAACATTTCATCGGGATAAAGGTGAAATCACTGCAACCACTCTCGCAAATGTATTGACATTGCCGGCGAGAGTTTCCACAGACCGTGTTCGAGCTGTTGCAACTTGGATACGTGAGTGGATTGACCTCCTCGTATATCTTCGTCATCTTGGGATCACGGTTCAAAAGGAAAACCGATCAGGTGAAAATCCGTGCTTGTGCCCGTTGCATGGGGATACCGACCCAAGTATGTATGCCAACAGAGAAAAAGGCATCTGGTACTGCCATGCTTGCTCCATTTCGGGTGATGCTACGGAGATGGTCCGACACATGTATGGAATGCGCTTTGGAGACGCGGTACGGAAAGTGCTAAAGGACATCCGACAGCTGTTGCTCAAAGGTGACACCCGAATTCTCTTAGCAAAACCAGGGGAGGTTTATCGTGCTTGGTTTGATTGGGGGAAGTCCAGGAAAACCCAATTTCAAACATTGCACAAGCGGGAGACGACCATCGTTTCAAATAGTCTCCTCAAAATGCAAAGACGGGAACAGGCTCATAAGTATGCTTCTGATCTATGTCTCTCCCAAGAGGCCCAGAATTATCTAAAAGAAAGGGGCGTGGATGCCAATACCATCCGAACGTATGGCATTGGATGGGATCAGAAGACCAACAGCATCGTATTCCCCAATCGTGACGCTGTAACGGGGAATGTACTCGGTTTTACGTACCGGTCGATTGTCTCCACTTCAAAAAAGCGATACCGTAATACACCTGACGACAGCCTCTTTCAAAAAGGGGCTGTTTTATTTGGCCTTTATGAAGTGATGGAAGAAGCAAAACGCAGCAAGACACTTTATTTGGTAGAGGGGGGATTTGATGCGATCTTATTGCGTCAAGAACTTCGGGTACCAGCTGCGGCCATGCAAGCTTCACATCTTTCCGTAGAGCAAGCGTGCCTGATAGAGAGAGTTGTTGGAAAAGACGTGAAGATTTACGTTGTCCGAGATAATGACGTAGCAGGTGAACGGGGAGCTGAATTATCAAAGAAGACCCTTCAAAGTAAAGGGTTCGATTGTGAGGTGCTGAGGCCGAAGGATGTTTTTAAGGATATTGCTGAGCAACTTCAAGCTGAAAAACGAGAAAGGACGAGAACGATGGACAAAATCAATTACATGAAAGATTTACTGGAGAAACTGCCAATATCGGTTACCGTTCAGCAGGTGAATCGATGCCTCGAAAAGATTGAACATAGTGCTTTATCTGCTGATGAGCGACTGACATTTCACCTTTTGTACAAAGTTACAGAAAACTTGGAAGCAGCTTTGGATGATTTAAGCTACTTGAACGGAAAGGTAACTGTTCAGGGGCGCTTGTACAAAAACAGCAGCGGTAGATATGCCATTGATGAGGATCATTACTTCACCTGGGGAGAGACCATTGAAATATTGGTGAATGAAGAAGAGAACGGCGGATATTGGGTGAGAACCAGAATTGAGCACAATGGGGAAGACTATTACGCGGTAGATCGGCCGAAGATCAATCTCCAAGGTACGATGGCAAGAATTCGGTATCGATAACGCTGAAAAAGGATGGTGCAGGAAATGATGTATACAGGTTGCTTTGACATTACCCGGAACAATAAGAATTTATACGCTGTTGCGTGGTTAATCTCACCGGAAGGAGAAAGGGTGTGGGAATTACAAAAACGTGTGGAGGGGCTTGATCGGAATGAGGCGACCTATTATGCGCTTCAGATGCTGCTTGAAGAAATACTCGTCCGCGGCATTACAGCGGTTAAGTTCCTCGGTACCAATTCACTTGTGATGAAGCAGGCAAGTGGTCAATGGCAGGCTAAAAAATCACGCTTGTTTAACTACTGTGTGAAGGTCAGAAGTCTTCTTGCAAATCTTCGCCACTTCCGGTTTGAACGGCTTGATCGCGACCAACAGGAAGAGAAGGTTCCATTCAGCCCTGCTACTCAAATGGGAGGTGGACAAGGGACAGAACAATTTGTCATGGTGAGTTTCTTGTAACTTGATACTTGCAAACATTCCTATTATGATTTATGCTATATCTTGACAATATGCAAGTGGTTAGATTATACGCACAATTGGATTCGCTTGAAAAAGCGATATTTTTATTGTTCGCATATCTCAAAAACATCCAAATTTGTATGGTAATTGGGGGTGTTGCCATTGAAATTAATTCCCGTGACCTTACGAGACTTTCCATATCTACAACCTGTTGAGTGGACGTTCAAGAAAAAGGGGTATCGAGGGAAGGTTACATTTCACCGTGAAACCCAGACTTATGTTTTTGAGATTGAGTCCCCAAAAAAGTACCGGTCGTTGGATGATGGGAAAGTATATGGATCACTTGAGGAAGCGAGAAAAGCGGCTGAATCAAAAATTGACCTGTTCGATACCGTATTTGGTCGGTTATTCGCATTGAAGTAGGAAGCCCTGTTGCAAAGGGCTTTTTGTTTTGTGAACGAAAAGGGAAAGGAGACTTACTCGATGGGGATATTGTTTGAGATCAACAGTCAAGTACAACGGTTGCTGTCTGAGCGAGCCAGGTTAAAGCGGGAGTTACGAACATGCCCTCCTGAACGAGTTGCCATTCTACGGGAAAAGTTAGATCAGATCAATAAGCAGTTACTGAACCTGAAGGAGAGCCTTCCATGCTGGGACGCACACATATAACTGTTGCGGTTGCTGCGTATTGCTCCTACAAACTGCCGCATCAATGGGATGAATTGCCGCAATGGATAATGGGACTGGGGACGGTCGTATTTACATCGTTGCTACCGGATATAACGGAGCCTAGAAGTCGGATGGGTGGGTTGTTAATGCCCTTCTTCCCTTCTTGGCTCCGTCCGTTTGCATTCTTGGTGATAGGAGGGATGCTGGTTTATTACGGGTGGGGAATTTACAATCTGTTATTCACGGCGATTGGGGCTCTCCTGATATTACTCGTCCTTGTAAAAAACAGGGAAAGCCCCACACATAGCTTTGTGGGAATCGGAGTCGTTGTCGCATCCGCTTGGTTGTTTCAACCAAATTTGTGGATACCGGCTCTGATTGGGTACGGTTCTCATCTCGCCTTGGACTTCATTTCTGAAAAGATTGCATTATTTTCTCCGTTGAGTTCAAGGCGCTTTGGTGTAACGCTTTTTCAGACGGGTTCAACCGCAGAGCGGCTGATAGTCCAATGGGGGGCGATAATCTACACAGTTTGGATTTCTATTTCGTCATATCTCTCGGTTTAGGTGCCATTTCATTTGCCTGGTATTCACTTACCGGGCTTTTTCTATTTGTGAGGGGCGCTGCAACGTGAAAGGAGGGGAGATGTTTCTGCGCAGCTAGCCTCGGCATTTGTAGCAAAAAGAAAGGAGAGTTTGTATGAGCTGGACTGTCCGATCAGTCAAAATTCTGATGTTTGTAGCCATTTTGTTCTCAGCACTGCTTATTCCGTTGCATCAGGCCGAAGTAGCCTATGCAAAAGATAACGGGAAACCACAATTTGATCCATTTGGACTTGCTGAAGGAAACCCCGAAAATGATTTTAGTCAGTTGATCAACAGAATCTTTAACTGGGTGATCGGATTATCTTTAGCTGGATCTGTCATTTCCGGTGCATTGCTAGCGTTCTTTCTCAACTTTATTGCTGTGGGGCAAAACGCACGACAGACGGCAAAAACATGGGGTTTCGGGATTATTATCGGGTTACTGTTGGTTGCAAGCATCGTTACGTTAGCTAAGGTCATTTACAACATGTTGCAGCCGTAATAAGGATGTGGATTCGATGCGTGCAAAAGTACCCAAAGGGATAAAAAATGACATCCCGCTTTTCGTCTTGTCCAACACTCAATGGATCATTTGTATTGTTTCGTTTACAGGCTTGCTTGCCTCCATTTCCATTGGCTTGTACGAGATTGTCCCCTTGTTTCCCATAGCAGGAGGATATCTCATGTTCCGAAAAATCAAAGGGGAATCTCCATGGATCGTGTGGTGGCGACGGTTCTTATTCCGATTGAGACCCAAGAGGGTTATCCGAAGGGAGAGGAGGGGATACATTGGACTCCAGAAAGAGCATTAATTGGTCGGAGTATCTGGAACTAGAGGATGTTCAGGATGGACTTGTGATCCTTTCAAACGGACGTTATCGGAAGTACTTGGAGATTTTCCCGATCCCCTTAACACATTGCTCGGAAAAAGAATTACGGAATGTCTACTTGGGGTGGCAGGATTTCTTGCGGACATTGGAGATTGAGATCGCATTGTATATCCAAAGTCGCCAAGTTGATCTGGAAGAAGTGATGAAAAGGCAAAGAGAGAATCGGATCAATTTTGTTCGTACCTATAACGCTTCCGGTTCCATGACGGAGGTGTTTTTGATGGAGCAAGAACACTTTAATCGGGAGTTACTTGTATCAAGAAACCTGCCGGTTCGTCGTAATTTTCTTGTGTTTCCATTGGAAGATCCAACTCGATCGCCGGAAAAAGCCAATGACTTTCTTAACGATCGCATCGAAGAATCTTTGGTTCGAATCCAACGTTTTGTACGGCGGTACAAACGACTGGAAACTCCGGATGTATACGATATTCTTCACGCCTGGTGCAATAAGAAGCAGTCCAAGTACATCTCGGGTAATGATCTTTACGAAAAAGGATTCCACAGCTTGTTTGTAAAAGGGGTGCCCGCATTTGCTTAACCTGAAAACTAAGCTCAAATTGATTTGGCCAGCCAAGAAGGAGAAGGATGATGAATATCATCCGATCCATGATTTCATTGAAGTATTGGCTCCAAATTCTGCTGATCTTTCACATCCTACGTTCATTCAGGTAGGTGAGAGATACATCCAATCATTTTTTGTAGACGGATGGCCATCTGAAATTGACTTTGGGTACCTTCACCCTCTTGTAAGTTTTCCGGGGGATATTGACTTCATCCAATATATCGCCCCTGTTGATAAGGACAAGATATTGACTTGGCTTACGAACCGTATTGAAGGAATTGAATCAAAACTTATTGATCGTGCCAAGCAAGTGTCTAGCCGTGGCGTCCTTTCCAGTCAAGAGGAGCTGGCAATGCTCCAGCAATTGCGGTCTGATATTGATAATAATCGGGATCGCATTATATACTTCGATAATTTCATCATCCTAGCTGCGAACAACCAGGAAGAATTGGAAAAAAAGGCAGACCGCCTCATGTCTAAGTTTGGAGGGACTAAGGATTGCCTTAAGCCGGCTGATCATGAGCATGACCTGATGTTCAAGGCTGTCAGTCCTCTGGCCATCAAGAGAAAAGAAGCGTGGAAAGAGATGAATTTGGCTGCGGGGACTAACCTGTATCCCTTTACCGTATCGGATTGGCCGCATGAAGATGGCCCAATATTGGGACTGAATTATGACGTGGGTTCTCCAGTCCTCTTTGATGGGTTTAACAAAGAGCATGTAAATAACTTTGGGATCTCATTAATTGGTGTTTCGGGGACAGGGAAAACCGCCATGCTTCAAAAGATTATTGCCGGGGAAGTTCCGTACGGCGTATATCATGCGGTGATTGACCAGGAAGGGGACCTGAAAAAAACCATCGAAACCTTGGGGGGTGTCTACCTGCCGATTAGCCGTTACTCCGATTTGCGATTTAACCCGGCAGACATTGAAGTAGAACATCACAAAGAGCGTGGCCTGATTGTGGATTTGCAGGGGAAAATCGAGGATATGGTCAACCTGTCTGCAGCGATGGCGGGTTTAACGGATAGTGCTGACCATAAAGTGATCGCAGCATACATGGATCGAGCATGGCGCAAGGCGTATGAAAAGTGCGAGATCACGGAAGACCCACGAAGTTTGTATCATGATGCTTACTTTGATCCTCAGAATGGACAATTCGTCACCAAGCAAAAAAAGAAACCACCGCAGTTTGGAGACTTTTATCATGAATTTTGCCTGCTTGCGGATGGAATCAATGAATTGCAAGGAACCGTACTAACCCTTGAACGATTCACCGAGAAGGGAACCCTTGGAATCTTTGACTGTCAAACAAACGTGGAGCTTGGGAAGGCCCCTTGTGCGGGATTCGGATTGAGGGATCTTCACAATTCGGAGTTATTACCGATTGCAAACATTGTGGTTCTTTCTTATCTGGAGAATCGCTTTTTGAAAAAGCGCGATCTGGATGATGGCTCGTTGTTTCGTGTCGATGCGGATGAGTGCCAAGAACTCTTCAAAAACCTGTATTCTGCCAAAGCACTCGAAACCTATTTCCGGCGGTTCCGCAAGAGGAAGGGAGGACCGATTGCGGCCACCCAAAACTTTCAAAAGTTTTATGAGAATGAGCACGGGAGAGCGGTTATTCAGAACAGTGACACGAAAATTATTTTTGCTCAACACGAAGGCGATTTGCAGAGATGTGCCGAGCTGTTCAAATTAACGGAAGGAGAACTGGAATTTTTGGGGATGGGCTTAGCTCACCACGCGATCATTAAACAGCCGAAATACAGTGTACGTGTGGTGACACAGTTTTCTCCCTGGGAGCAAGAGATTTTCTTCCCAGAACATGGGGGGTGAGCAAGTTTTGTGGAGACGAGTCATCATCCTCACTGTGGCCATCGTTATGCTGACCGGAGTTGGTTTGACAACATTCGGTGTGTATAAGGCAGATGCCGGTAAAGGTGGGGTTGTCGGAAGTTGGATTGGGAAACTGTTCAAAGACGGATGGTTTGGAAAAATTTCAGACAAGGCAACGAAAGTTGGGGAAAAAGCAAAGAAAGTTTATGACAAGGCAAAATGGGGGGCGATCATTACTGGCATCGGTGTTTCAGCGTATGATATCGCCTTTAATGACGCCAACTTCCTGGGTAGTAGTGTTGGATATGTCGTTCAGCGGGTAGCAGCATGGTTGGAACTTCTAATTCCACCGCCGGAACGGCAAATCTTTAACTTTGAAATTGTAAAAGGCGAAGACGGTACAGAAGAGGTTCTATTTAAGGACAAAGATCGTTTTGCCTACTACCGATTTGACGATAAGACGTGGCAGATTATCAAATACATCTACTACTACATGATGGGAATCTTTTGGGCGGGTGCTGTCATTATCGTTGGGTATCAGTCAAACTACCTGATATTCCCGAGTGGTGTACAGGATCGCATTACTGCCCGAAATATTATTTCCACCATGGTTCTATCTGCGTTGACAATCCTGTTTATTCCCTTTCTCGTGGGGATCTATTCCGATATCGCCATGCTATTTGTCGCCCTGTTCGCCAATTTGGTTGATCCAGAAATTGTCGTGCAGGGGTTATTGAATTACACCATTGATGACAAGTTAACGGAAGCCATGTTGAAATTGATCGCCCTGGCTCAACACGGGATGATCTTTTTTATTTACTTCATGCAGAAGATTGTCATCATGGGGCTATTGGTGCTGTTCCCGATTATTGCGATGCTGCAAAACTTTCCTTCCAAACGTCATCTGTTTGGTTTGTGGAATCGGGAAATGCTGACCAACATCTTTACACAGCCAGTTCATGCCTTGTTGTACTGTTTTGCATTCAATCTCATGCAGAATGCACCTGATGTGGAGAAGATTGCATATTCGGCTGTGTTATTGCTTGCGATTATCCCATCCGGTGCTTTTGTACGGGAGGTCTTTCAAGGGGGCGGATTTGCCCATGAGGGAGCAGGTTGGTTACGGAAGATGGCTTATCTGACTCTTTCAGGTCTTGGAATTGCGGGTGTAATGAATACCGGAAAATTGGCCATGCAAAGCTTTCAAGGAATCCGTGACGTTTATAAACAAAGTGGATTGGCTCAATCTGGAGAAAGTTTTTCGCAATCCCTTGGACAATTCTTGCGGCGTGGATTCCAGTTTAGTGCAGGTGCATTTGGAGGATTGGCTGGTATGGCATTGGCAGGGGCGCCCGGAATGTTCGCTGGAATGAAAGTGGGTTCCAGACTTTCTGGATATGCAGCCAACCAATTCACCGCGACAGCGTCGTCACCTGAAGTACGGAAGGGGTTCCACAGCGTAGCATCCCGGCTCCCGTTTATGGACCGTGATTATCATCGCCAAAAGGCGGCAGCCTACCAGCAGATGATGGAATTACCCCAGAAGTGGGCAGAAGTCCGTCAGCAGGAAGAAGAAGCGGCGTTTGCTCTACGGCAAGTTGACAGCCAGATCAGTCCGGTTTTTGCAGCAAAGCAAGATCATCTACAGGCCAAACGTAACTTCGAGGCCTTGTACCAACAAATGGAGCCAGAAGAACGCGTAAAAGCAAGGAACTTGTTACAACAGCATGAAGAGGCGTATCATCGTTCGCGGCCGCAGTTACTTCATGCACAACAGACAATTCAGGATGCGAAACGAGCGTATGAGCGGGCATTGGCCGATTACCAAGCTATTAAACCAAACACTCCAGAGAAGAGCACGGCTCGCCAGCAGGTAGAACAAGTCTACAAGCAGTTACAGCAAGCGAAACAAGCCGTGAATCCTGTGTATCGTCGGCAAGATGTTCAAGCACTCACAAAAGCCGGTTATCGCTCAGGTTCTTCACTTGCGCAATATTTGGAAGCCGGCTATCAAGTGAACCAGGCTGCACAGAGAGTACAAAGAGCAGAAGATCGTGCAGGTGCACGTTACGAGGAATTGGAACGAACCTATCAAGGCGTGGCGGAAAACTATCAACAAGCAGTAGCTGGAAGGATGAACGTGGAAGGGCAGAAAATGCATCTTGAAAAAGTTACAGGTAAGGTGATTCCTTTGCCGCCTTCTGGACCATCCGTTTCAGTGAGGAAGTACCGCATTGAACCGAAATTTACCCCGGCGCCGCAGAAAGTCGTTCTCCGGCCCGAATCTACTCCGTCATTGAAGCAAGTTGCTCGTCGTCCTGAATTTATCCCAGCATCGAAGCAATTTGCTCTTCGGCCAGATTATCAAGGGTATCGTTCACCTCAACCTTTATCAGGGAAGGCATTTCAGCCGACCATTAAGCAAACATATAAACCCGTTGAACCCGCATGGTTCTTTGATCCGGTTACCGAAAGACAAACCTACACACTAGAAAAATTGGGGGTTCCAGCAGACACAGTAAAGACCAAGGGGGAGGCACACTTGATTATCAGCAGTTATCTAAAAAGTGAAGAGGAATTGGAACTCCAAAGGAGATTCCGTAACCAATGATGGAACGATTAAAAAAGGTGGGTCTAATTCTGGCCCGCCTTCTTTTTCGTTATGTCAAACGGATGCTGCTCTCTCTCTTATTGAGCTTAATTCCCCTGATTGTCATTGTGCTTCTCGTAATGTTAACCCTAGATTCGATGTTTAATCTTACAGGGGGAATGCTGAACTTCACTGGAAGAGATGACTTTGATCCCAAAATCGGTCTGGAAATAAAGGCAGCGTACGAAAAGAAAGCAGACACATGGAAGGGAGGATTGACTGAAGAAGAAATTGCCCAGGTCTACCAGCATGATCATCAATTGTCATGGGGCATTCTGGCTGCGATTGACAAACTGGCCTACAACTTTGATGATCTTTCCCAAATGGAAACGTATCTGAACCAAACCTACGAGTTTGTTAAACCGGAATTTCGTTTTCGGAAGGCCTGTGACGGCCGAACTCTGCTTGATTTTGCTCATACCTATATTGGGACATACCAATATCATTACCAAACCGTCTATGAAAAGCAGTCGGACGGCACGCAAATATGTCATGAGGTGTTGGCCCGTGTAGACACGGACTTCACGTATGAAAAGCTGAAACAGGCGCTTCGACACTACGGTTTGGAAGATAACCAGAATGTTGACATCGTTATTTTTCAAGCCTATGGGTTTGATCGAGACTTAAAAGATCCCCGCGTGAAGTATCTGTTGCCGCCCGAAATGCAACAAGTGATTGCCCGCTCGCCAATTGGCTCTGCCCCCAGGAATGAGTGGGGAGAAATCGACTTGTATGCTCTCCTGCCAGAACGTACGCCCAAAAAGTTTATTGAATCCTTACCTGCAAAAGTCCAAGTCTACGACAATTCGTGGCGTATCAATAAAGGCAGGACGCCCCTTGGTACACTTCCTCGAAGAGGAAGCGAAACCCGATTCGGAACGATAGCGGTTGCCAAAGATAACCCGTACGGTCTTGAACTTGGCATGAAAGTATATATTCCGAAATACGGTTACGCCATTGTGGAGGAATACTCAGATAACATTAATGATGACATCTTAACGGATCGTTTCGTCGATAAGGTGGCCAAGTTTTTATTCTTGTCCTATGATCTCCTCACATCCTGGTTAGATGACATCACCAACCGAACCAAAAAAGAGGAAGTCGTTTATCTGTTCATGGGTGGAGAAGAGACAGATGAGGAGAAGTTGGTCAAAGCACAAGCTTCCTTGAGTAGTGCGTACACGGTTTATTATCAGTCGATTCCCATCTATATTCTCAACCCGGACTTTCAAATTGAGCCTCCAACCTTTGAAGTGAGGGGAAAGACATTTTGGGATGGCAGTACATGGCCCATTACCAGTTGTTTTTGTTACCGAGAACTCTTTGGTAAACAAGAATTCCACGATGGAGTAGACTGGGGTGTTCCCGAATATATTCCGGTCTTGGCGATTAACTCAGGGATCGTGCAGATTGCGAAACACTCGGATTCGGCTGGAAATTATGTGGCGTTAAAGCTGGATACACAAGTTCTTGAACAAAATCGTACACAGGACATTGTTGTCCGTTATCTGCACCTAAGCAGGTACGTGGTCTCTCCAGGGCAGAGGGTACTGCAAGGGGAAGTGATTGGGTATGTTGGAACTACAGGTAGAAGTACAGGCGCTCACCTGCATATGGATGTCACCATTGGCGGAAAACGCCGGGACCCACTCAAGTGGATAGACTTCATGAAAGCAGACGGACTTCTGGATGTATACGGGGATCAACCCAGTTTTGAAGGGGGTAAAATTTCTAATCCGAGTACAGAAAAGATGTCGTATTTGGGGGAGTTTGAGATCACTGCGTACACGGCCGGGAAAGAATCAACCGGTAAGAAGCCTGGAGATCCCGGATATGGGATCACTGCTTCCGGGAAGCCGGTGCGTCCCAATCATACAATTGCTGCCGATTGGACGGTCATACCAGCAGGTAGCATTGTGAAAATTGAAGGCTTGGAGCCTTACTACGTGGTTGAAGATAAGGGGAGTGACATCAAAGGAAATCGAATTGATATCTATATGCCTGAACTAAAAGATGCCTTGCAATTTGGAAGACAAAAACGTCGGGTCTGGATCATTAAGCAGTAGGAGGGACGTATGAAAAAGTGGGGATGGATTCTGGTTATCGTTTGGTTGTTGTTTCATTCGGTCGCATATGCCGAACAACAGCAGCCCAAAAATGATGTGGCCAATCGCATTTTGTCCGGATTAGAGGAAAGTCAGAAAGGGACGTTCATCATTAAGGAGTCGTCCTCATTAGAGAATGATGAGTTCCTTGATTGGCTGGAGAAAAAAACAGAAGTGATTCGAGCATGGTTAACTGAACTGTCACTAAAGTTATCCGTGAAGTTTCTCTTACTAGCGGGACCGTTTCTCGTTTTGGGATCGGTTCTTCTGTTTTTTATGGGGTTTAAAAAAATACTGGCATGGATTTGGTGCTTTATAGCCTTTGTCGCACTAGGACTGTTCCTAACAATCCATGGCGTCCCATTATTACGGAAATTCATTGAATTCCTCCAGTGAGGTGATGGCCTTGAGAATTGTCTTTGCCACAGGGGACGAAGCGTTGGATGAATATGTGAGCAAGAAGGAAGGAATTTTGGAAGTTGGCAGGGCATTGTATGCGGAACAGCTTACCACCATGGTACCTGCATTGAAACCGGACGTTGTATTGTTTTCGGAAACCATTCCAATATCCCGTTTTGATCAACAAGCGGGGCTTGTGGGGGCGGAGGCAAACATTCTTAAAATCATGGAGTCAATTGTCGAAGAAGGGATTCGTGTTGTCATGATCCTCAATGAACGCCCTCCAGGTCATCCTTTTTTGGAAAGACTGATTGGACTGGGTATCTATGATCTGATCATAGGGGATACCATCAAGGTGGATCAGGTAATTGCAGCTCTACATCATCCCGGAACTCGGAAACAGGTGAAACATCTTCTACGTCAAGAAGAGGAGCTTACTTCTGAAGATACCTTCCGGGCGAAGGAGATTAGGCTCATAACGACGGAAGAAGAAAAGCCAGAGGGCTATCGGCAGATTAGTCAACGAGTCTATCGAATTGCCAAGTCCATGACGGATGTAAGTGAAAAACTGCGAAAGAAATGGGAAGTACGCGGGAAGGAAAGTGCATCAATTCCTGAAACGACAACAGTGGTTCAACAAGCGGTTGTAGGGATTCAAAAGAAAGAACCGGAAACGACTACGGAAAAGGTTATCGTGCTGTATTCACCTGAAGCAACTGGAAAAACATATGTCGGGGTGAACATGGCTATTGCCGCAGCCAAAAGATTGCAGGTTCCTGTTTTGTATAAGGATTGTACACCAACGTGCAAGACGAAACTTTGGTTTAACGCACCTATGTTCCCGTTTACGCTATCCGACATACCCCTTACAGTCGCAGGGAGGGATGCTAAACCTTCCGCAAAGGTTGATGTACTGATTGTGGAAGCCGCCAGTAAGGCTGATATTCCAACAGGAGCAGTTGTGTACGTAGTCGTAGACTCTGATTATGCACGGCAAGTGATCATTAGTAAGTCGCTGGATGGAATCCAACCTGCCGGCTTGATTTGGAATATGGCCTATGAAGATGCTTGTCACCCTCAAAACATGATTCCACTTCTCCATGTGTTGACGCTTCCTTATGATCGTAAGGCCTATTGCGACATTGAAAAAGGCATTCCACGAGCGTTTTCAGATGAGGCTTTATGTGATCGTTTGGTGAAGGTCATACAAATGGACCCCCTTCACCAGTACATGCGAAGTGGTATTGGATGAGGATGCACGACATGCGTGTATGGCAGAAGCGGGATTATGGGGTGTTCTTTGGGATGATCGCAACAGCGGTCATCTGTTTTTTTACCCACTTCTATGTAGGGATGTTTCTGTTGTATGTGTCAGCTGCTCTTTATGTTGGCGCCGTCGTTTTGGTTTTTAACGGGATTCGTAAACGCGATGCGATCAAGAAACGATACCATCGTGAAGCAAAGAGGATGGGCCTGGAGAGGACATTTGTGATTCCCCACAACGAATCCGACGACGAAATTTGGTTTGAACTTCATCTGATGGAACCAGATAAGAAGCAAAAAAGTACACCTGTTAGGGTATTAAGGCAGTACATCCGCGATATGCAACGGCTGCATGACTTCGCAATAACGTATCCGAAGAAAAGGGTGGTGTTCGTCGGAACGACCCATCAAACGTTAACGGTTTTAGCCCTGAAGGAAGCCAAACGGCTAGGGCTTGATTATGAAATAGCGCCAAGCATTCATGATGAATCGGCTCCGATGACAAAAAGAGAATGGAGAAGGGTGCTTCGGAAGATGTATCGAGCCGATCAGAAGATACGAGCACCAGCGAAAGAGGAGTGGCGCACGTTAATTGTTCGTGTTGAAAATCCATGAGACAACAAACGAAAGGAAGATAGTCATGATCGCTACTCAAACACAACGTGTGTTTTCTACTGTACCTCTGAACAATCAAGACGTAACGGTCGTTTCACCCGATCAACTGCTGGCCCACGTGCGAGAAACTCCAAATGCCATTGTGTATCTCCTCTGGCCAGAAGATAAGGTTCTATTGCCCCTTCTGAGAGACCATGCAAGGGTATATGTCCTTGGGAATCTCAAGAGTGAACAATATATGGAAGAAATGAAGGAAGCATTACGGAATGGAGCCCATGACTTTCTGGACCGGATGGCACACGTAAGTACCGCTACTCATAATACAGGGAAAACGGATACGAGACCTGTTGATCACGTCATTCGCTTGGTTCCCAGGACAAGACCATCTACTTCTGTTCCCCGAAGCAAAGAACAGTCAATGTTTGTGGAACCGATTGACGATCAAGAGCCGCAAAGGAGGGAAGAAAAACACGAGTCCTATCCTCCGATAGACAAGAAACTTGAGACCGTATCTGTAAATTTCTCACGTCTGGATGAACTTCATATCCGCCCTATCGGGGGACGACAAATGCTTGTGGTCACCTCAACAAAAGGGGGGATTGGAAAAACTACGGTCGCCATGAACGTGGCCCGGCTGCTGCATGACCATGCAAACAGTCGGGTCATTCTTGTTGACCTGATGCATCCGCACGGTAATGTAGCAACCCGAATGCGGATTAAAACGGAAGTGAATTTGAAAACGTGGGAACCGTACTTTGAAAGCAATGCGCTGGTTACGGATCAAGTAGTTCTCACGAAACTGGTGGTCAAGCACCCTAATGGCCTGTATGTACTGCCAGGTGTGAATGTAGGACAATCTTGCTCTCCCGAACTTGTTGGCTACATTTTGACTCATCTCAGCCGCATATTTGACTATGTCGTGATTGATATCGGGCCAGAGCGGCAAGATCTGCTCAGTGTGGCGATGTCTATGGCGAACAGGACCTTGTTGATCGTTGACTACGATTTGGCAACCATCAAGGATACACAGGAATATCTGGAGCTGTGGAGCAGACGGCAACAATCCCTGGAAAAAGTCAGTGTGTTGGTCAATTTTGAACCAGCGAAGAAAGACCGAAATACACTTACGAGGGAAAAATGCAAAGCATACCTCAACGGATTGCCCATTATCGGCTTTCTTCCAGAGGCAGCTGGAATGCGGGCCATTCATAATGAGGGGAAGGTGCTGGTGCAAGAAGATAAATCTCATCCTTTTTCTGTTGCACTCATCCGAGTGATGGAATCGCTCGTATCTGGATTCGCGGTGAAAGAAAAACAAGGCTTTTTTGCAAGACTGTTTGGAGGAAAGAAATCATGAAGAAGTGTTTCGCAGTAATTTTGGCGCTTTCCCTAGTGGGAAGTGTCAATTCTTTTGCGGTTGCGCAAAAAAAGGCTACGGTATCAATTCCGGAAGGGACGAGCGCTTATAAAATCGTAGACAAGGAGGGGAATTTTGTAGATTTGGAGTTTACGTACAAAGAGGATGAAATTACTGTGGTGGTTACGGTTCCTGACACGAAAACCGCCCCCAAAATTATTTCAGTTCCTCTGAAAAAAACAGAAAAAACGAACGGAGACAATGCCGGGGGAGATAGAAAGAATGATTCGGTGTTCAGGGTACCAACGGATTCAACAAACCACTGGGCGAGAAACGACATTCTGATTATGAATCAGCTTGGTTTACTGAAAGGGTATCCAGATGGAACGTTTAAGCCGGAAAAAGCCATCACAAGAGCAGAGTATGCTGCACTTTTGGAGCGTGTTTTAAAAATGACATCAACTGTTCCTCGGCCGATAGAAACACAGGTCTTTTCGGACGTAAAGCCAAGCGACTGGTTTTTTGGATCAATTTCTTCTCTAGTGGTTCGCAAAAACATTGATCCAGCCGTATATTCAGAACGGCTTTTCTCGCCTAATACTGCGATCCCGCGTGAAGAGATTGCCCTATGGACAGCCATAGATGTTCCAAAAACCTCTTTGCAGCATGTAAAGTTCAAAGACGAGAGTGCCATAAAGTACCCATCAGACGTGAAGAAAGTGGTTTCTGCTGGCCTGTTAAAGGGCTTTCCAGATGGAACCTTTCGTCCCACCAGTAACACCACTCGGGCAGAAGCTGCGACCATGATGGTTCGTTTTTTGAAGATGAAAGGAATTATCACTGAACAAAACGAGGCAGAGAATTCTTGAATTGATTGGAAAGGGAGAGAAAGACATTGAATAAGATACCTAAAACTTTCTTGGTGTTTTTACTTGGAATCGTTCTTTTGACAACAAACGGCCATTTACCGAAGGTATCAGCGGCGACGCAATCAAAGACTTTTCCGGAAAGTACGTCTCGGACGCAAACACACTCTCTCAAGCTGCCTAACTTAAAATCGATTAGTAGCGTTTCAGTTAATACCGGGAATGTTTCGTATTCAGTGAGTGGAGAGACGGTCACGTTTACATTTTCCAATGGCGCCGTTTCCCGCACAGTCCAAACAGGAGGTACTTACACGCCAGCCGATTCTAAAACAGTTTCTACGAGCCGAACCTACTCATCAAGCGGAGCATGTTCTGCACCAACTTATCCATCTACTATCTATTATAATTACGATGGGTATTCTGGTATATTGAGTAAGACTTCTGCATCTTCGGGTGGGTTTCAATTATGTGAAGCTGATGGCCATTACTATGCCACAACTGCAACTGTTAGCTATAGTGGAACAGTAACGCGGCCAGCTTCTGACACCAGAACCTACGCATATTACTATCAGTACACCGTTACTATTAATTACGTTGATAATTTAGTTCCAAATCTAACGATAGTTTCACCTACGAATAATCAAACATTATCTGAAGTTCCCGGGTTCAACACTTACACAATTTCCGGGCAAGTGAACGACGCTGATGTCGGGGATGAGATCACAGTAAAGTATCAAGTTGATTCAAATCCCGCGAAAATCATTGCAATAAAAACTTCTACTGGGTCACCACAGTCATTTCATAAAACCATCACGATTGACTCAACAATTTCGGAAGGGAACCATGTTTTGAAAGTTTGGGCCGAGGATAATAAGGGGGGGATCAGCAGCATAGAATCCAGGAATTTTGTGGTGGACAAAACTCCTCCGGCAGCACCAACTTTTTCGGAAAATCCAATCGGACAGGCAGTCTCTAAAACCGTCACGATTAACTTTCCTCCCGATGCAAGTATAAAGGAGTATAAGATCGACGATGGAAACTGGACGACCTATACTGAACCGATCACGCTGACAAAAAATGCAACCATCTATGCAAGGGCGGTCGATATAACGGGCAACCAGAGTGATGCTTCACATTCCGTTACGTCGATCGGCCCGCCCAATCCGATTGTGAATGTTGTAGGGTTGTCGGAGAACAGCGTAAAAGTAACAGACACCCAAACATACTCTGAACCAGTAGAACGTAAGTTTAGTATTCTCAAAAGTGGGCAGATCGTCCAAAATTCAAACTGGACTGGCGAAGAAGAATATACATTCTCAGGGCTTGATCCAAACACCATATATGATATTCAAGTCGACGTCAGATTCAAGTAAGGGGGTGGGGTATTGTGAAAAAAGTACGTCAGATGGCAATTCTAACGCTGTTAGGTTGCTTTTCTTTTGCTCAACTTTCATTCGCTGCAAGTGGGGGTTCCACGACCACCATTACCGTTGTAACCTTGGCCAAAACACCAACAAACTTAACAATCGATAAAACGGCAGCGACAGATACGTCGCTGCCTTTGCGTTGGGATGCGAACGGAAACCCTACAAATACAGGGTATACTCTCGAAGTGTCTGAAGATAAAACCAGCTGGACGGTTGTGCAAGACAATAGCATTGACGACATGGAGGAGACAGTCTCAGGATTGGCGGAAAACAAGATGTACTACTTTCGGGTATCGTCGTTCAACCAGGATTCACCTCCAAAGACAAACGGGGAGTACTTGACCGGTCAATTTCTGACGAAACCTGCAAAACCTCCGACACCAACTGGGAGTGTCGATGGCCAAACCATCACGGTAAACTGGGAGAACGAGCCTGGTACGACGACCAAACTGTTTGACAGCAACGATCAACAGCTTATGATTAGCGATGGAGATACGAGCAAAACATTGGCCGACTTAACACCGGATACCGCATATGAGTTTTACATTGTTCATGCTAATGACACAGGTGATTCAGTGCCCTCAGATAAAGTGAAGCTCTGGACGGATGCCAAAGTTCCAGCTAACCTGCGAGTGACTGACAGCACAGAATCGTCTTTGACCATTGCGATTGATGCAAACGGAAATCCATCTACGACCCAATACAAATATCGGATCACCACAATCGATGGTACGGCCGTTGACGAAAGTGACTGGACTACAGACCTTACCTACAACTTTAGCTCCTTGTCGCCCGGAAGATATAAGGTATACGCAAAAGCCCGAAATAATCCGCAAAACCCGAATGCGAAGGAAACGGCTGAGATCGAGCTGGTGACGGGAACTGTACCGGCTACTCCTACAGTAGAAACTGCTCCGACAGAAGATTCGATCACAGTAACCCTTACACCGAATTCGGATCCAACGAATGTTGAATTCCGGATTGTTCTGCAGGATGAGAACGGCCAGGAGGTTGCGACTACGGATTGGGCACAAGCAGGAACAGGATGGGCTGCATCTGAACTGAAACACACCTTTACGAGTTTGCAGCCGAATAAGAAGTACAAGGTGCTTGGGGAAGCACGGTATGCAGAATAAGGAGGTTTCATGATGAAACAACGCTGGCGAAAAGTTGGCTTGGCCCTTGTATTCTTGGCTGGCCTACCTGCTCAAACGATATTGGCGGCCAATCCATCCATAGTTGCTGAACAAGAGGAATGGACCTTGGCAACTGTACCTAAGTTGCATGTCATCGGGGTATCGGGAAATACGCACACCGTTCAAATTGACACCAATAATCCACCGGGAACGGAAATGAAAATGGAGAAGTCGGGTTCTCCCGACTTCTCTGTTTTTGATGTCGTGCAAGATTGGACACCACACAATGACGGAGATACGTTCTCGCTTGATCTGCAAGATGCGGAAACCGTGTACGTTCGTATCAAAGCACGAAATGGTAAAGGGATTGAAACTTTGTACTCGGAGCCTCTTACACTCATTCAGGCGCCAGCCATGCCTACCTTGGCTTCCCAAGATAGTACGGATCGTAGTATAACCTTGGTTGTCAATCCTGTGAAGGGGGCGCATGTTTACAAGGTGAAACGCTCCGATTGGGATGAGGCGAAAGTGTCTACAGATACGACTTTTACAGATGATACGGTTTCGCCAGGAAGACCGTACACGTACGAGTTTTGGGCCGAAAATAGTGTCATGAGCAACAAAAATACGATCACCATTTGGACCAAGCCGGCGCCGCCAATCTTGAAAGTCCAAAACGTGACCGCAACAAGCATCACGTTAAAAGTTGACCTCAATGGAAACCCGGATGATGTTTTGGTAGAGGCCAAACGTGAAGGAGGAAACCCTGCCGTAAACGGAACCTTGATCGAAGAAACCGGACTCAAGGAGAATACGGAGTACACCTATGAAGTCCGGGTTGAGTCTTCTAATCACGAGTATTCCGAATGGGTATCCAAAACACTTCGGACAGGAACATTGCCTGTCACTTCTGACCCTGATGAGGAATTTGCCAAAGCTGCGGAGGACATTTTCTCCAGGGTTGTATACCATGTGGATGCTGACGATCATGGTGCATGGGTCGATGTCTCTGTGACAAACACCCGAGGAATAGATGTGCGTGGGACGGTCAACGGGATTACCCAATTTTTAAATGCCACGCCTGTTCGATATGGAGACCTTGAGTTGGATAAGGAATACCTCCTAACGGTAGTGGTGAGCGACGGCACCAGAATGAAGGAAAAGCAGTATTCGATTAAAACTCCGAAGAAAGGGACAACAGAAGAAGAGGCCTTCCGTAAAGAAGCAGAACAATTTATCCGATCGATCAATCTGGTCGCCGATGGTCTGATCAATTCCGGAAGAGCCTGGATCGACGTTGAGGCACCACAAACAAACTTCGCCGTCACAGCAACCATCGAAGGGGTATCCCAAGAGATCACAAAGAAAGTACGCTTTGACAATCTGGATGACAACGCTGTTTATGTGGTTTCGTTCGAGGTACGTAACGGCAAATACTCGTATCGCGGACAACGGGAGATCACAACCCCAAACCGGACTGCTCCAGAGGTGGTCAACATCACGAAGATCGGCGGTCAATTGCAGATTGAGGTTCTGACCTATTCGGAGCTGAAGAATTGATCGACATTGGCCCTTGTCAAGAAGACAGGGGCCTTTTCTATTGGATTCAGTGTACGTTGTAGGAGCAAGTCGAGTGTTGAGGAAATTGAAAGTCTATAAGCTGTTGAAGAAGGGATGAAGGAGGCAAACAATTGAATCTGGGTATTTTTGGGATAATGTTGGTGACATGTTTTTTTATCATGTGTACAATAAAATTAACCAATAAAGAAGGGGAGATTTGTATGGGGGTTAGCGTATTTGAAGTGGCGAGATACTTTCTTAGTAAAAGCATTCCTAACACTGAATATGCCATCACCCATCTAAAATTACAAAAACTTGTTTACTATGCTCAAGCATGGCATGTAGCCATCACTGGTGAAAAATTATTTAATGAAAAAATTGAAGCATGGACACATGGGCCTGTATGTAGGGAGTTATATAACGTATACAAAATCTTTGGTTATAGTGAGATTGTTGTGACTACTCATGTAAGCGAGTGGTCAATCCCACTTGAGTCAAGAAAAATTATTGATGATGTTTGGGAAGCTTATGGAAGTTTTAGGGGAGAATACTTAGAGCAACTAACTCATAGAGAAGATCCTTGGAAGCAAGCAAGAATTGGTTTAGGAGATCGTGAAATTTCAAACAACGAGATTGAAATAGAAAGCATGAAAAAGTATTATAGTCAATTTTTAAACAAATGAAATAATCACAAGACGTATAAGGGAGATACATATGATTTTTTATACGTTATACTTTCTGTTTATAGGAACTATAATAATTTTTTCTGTAATCCCTAGCGAGAAAAAGGAGATATGGGATCAATCATTTAGACAATGGCTGCTTTCCCTACCAAGAGGGAGTTCACTTGAACAAGTTTATTCCTTGACGAAGCGTTATATTAGATTAGGTCTTTATTTTGTATTACAAACAATTGTTACTGTAATTAGCTTTTTAATGGATATGTTAAACAGATATATATTTAAAAAACCCATAAACAGACTAATACTTTGGGGGATTTTCTTTTATTTAGCTCATTTTAATGTAGGAAAAGGTGGAGGTTTTTTTGTCTCATTTCTAAAGAATTTTTATCTGAAATGGGGGTTTGATAATGCATCGGATAAAACTACCTTGTTGATATTAGAGGGATTATTAGCGGGTTTAATAGTATTCTTACCCCTCAGTCTGACTTTGTATATTTTTACTTACAGGGAACAAAAAACAATGTCTGAGTCTGCAAGTAATATGACAACAGGGAAAATCCCGCTAATCCTTTTTATTGAATTTTCCTTGTTTACAATAATTTATGGAAAGCTGTTAAGCTTTTTAATTGGACAAGATCCCCGATTTGAAACAGGTACATTAATATTAACCTCTGAATATACCATCAAGTTGTGTCTCTGGACTCTCTTTTATTTATGTTCTCTGGGATTTGGGATAAAAACAGTATTAGAATTATTGAGGAATATCAATATATCAGCATTGCTAAATTCTACAATAAACAAGACAAGCCAAGAATTTATAAAGCTTCCATTGATCATGCCTTATTCAGGATTTAAAAAGCTTCGTAAACGAACGTTTGATATATTATGTAATAACATCGAAAGTATTTATCAAATGTTGTCTTTGACAATAGATAAAAATATGGATAGTTTATTTCATGAGTATTACGCAAAATGGGAAAAAGTTTTTCTTAATTTTCGTGATCGATTAATATTTATTCGGGATGACAGTTCCAATGTAACTATTTATTATATGCCTATAAATACAGACAGAGAAAACTTCCTTAAATTTTACCGCTCCATTATTAAGAATCACCTATCTCTTATAGCAACCTTATTCAAGAAACATAAATTGGGGGAGGTATCTAAATGTATTGATACATTATTCCAAATGAATCCCCGTGAAAATGAGATGTATCCAACATACTTAGATGGCTTAAGAGAATTAGCAATTTACATTTATGAGAATGATAGCAACAGTCTTAGATATTTTTTAAGAAAATTAGAGTTATTAAGTAAAGAGTTAAATGATAATGACAAAACTGGGATTATTTTAATTTATAAAGAACTTATTGTTCGTGCGAGTAATGAAAATAGTACACAACTTCTTTCAAATTTGTGCTATTCAATGACATTGATCTATAAAGAATTGAAACCTTCTAATCAGAGAGTCTCATCAATGCTTCAATCATTTCATGAGGAGCCAGTTGAGCGAGTTCAAAAAGCATGCATTTTCATAATGTTACAAGCTGCACTCAAATGTATTGAACTGCCTCACTATGCAAGTGTAGGGTTTTTAATGAAGTTCATGGTGTCCAATCTTAACCCTACTGTCCTTAGAGAAGTGGTTGAGAGTTTTGTGATGATGCGTGCTCAAAACAACCCATATTTAATTGATTTTGAAAACTATAGGGCTTTAAATAGTTCGTTTAATTTTAATCAAGTAACGATAGATTACTGTATGAAAAAATTGATTATCTTATTATCAGGGCAGCAACTTTATGTCATGAAAAATAAAATCGATTTCGGATATGTGCCGGATCATGTTATTAACTTGAGATCATTGTCATGTAACTATTTAGATTATCTGTTTTCTAAAATTGAAAAAGCTAAATCTAAGTATGGTTTGATGTACCTAGATGACAATATGTTCATGAAGGAATTCAAATTGGAGGTTTATTTTCAGACAAGAAAATTGGAGGAAGAACAGTTGGAAAAAAGTATTGTCGAGAATGAAAAAAAGGTTGCATATGTCGGGTAGATATGATAATGTAAATATTGACAATATGAAAGTGCTTGAATTGCGTTTGCTTTCTGGTTTATCTGCTAATTACCACAGTAATTGTACACAGAAAAGAAAACCAACAGCGCGGCAACGCTGTCGGTCTTGCACAATAGACGTTCCCCACAAGGGGGCGGCTCAAGTTCTTTCGGAGTAGACCGCGCGAGTTGTCAGCTCAAGGGCGGTCTATTTCCTTTTGTGGAAAGATAGTATGGCCACGGGCAGCATGACAAAGGCAATCATCAAAGAAAGAGCCTCGTATACTGTCATTGTCTCACCCCCTTCCCTGAGGGGGTAGAGAGTGAGCCGATCACCCTAATCTGGTCGGCAAAATGGACTTTTACACCAATTAGAAGTATAATATCCTCCAGAGGATGACATACAATAAAATGACCGCAGGTGCTGCGGACACCTACGGTCATACACAATAGACGTCCCCCAACAAGGGGGCGGCTCATATTATGGGAAAGTAGATCACCATGCTGCCAAGCTCAAGGGTGATCTACTTTTTTCTTCCGATGTTCAGCAGTGTTACGACCAAAGCGATCAACGCAACAACAAATGTTCCAAACTGGATCATCAGATTCATTGCGTCGTGTGCTGACATCATGGATCTCACCCCCTTCCCTAATGGGATAGAGAGTGAGCCGACCACCCTTGAGGAGCCGATTCTATTGTGCAAGTACCATTATACCATCAGTTGGTAGAAACTGCCTCGGTCTCAGCGACCGGGGCTTTTTCTTTTTTATAGAAACGGTTAACGACAACTTTCAAAGGGGGAACGATTATGAAATAATGGGGATTGCTAGGAAAAATTTAGAATTACATTTCTCAATGAGGTGATTTATATGAAAAAGTATCGTTTTGCTCAATATCTCCTTGGAGCAGCTCTGCTGACCGCCGCCGTTAGTCCGATCACTGTACTGGCAGACAGTAAAGATATCCAGGTGAAAGTGGACAATGTCTCTGTCCAGTTCCCAGATGCGAAGCCTTACATCGATCCCTCTACCAGCAGAACAATGATCCCAATTCGTTTCGTTAGTGAGAAGCTGGGTGCCTCTGTAGAATGGGACGGAGCGAACCGAACGGTTACTATGACCAAAGAAGGTAAACAAATCTCGCTTAAAATCGGGGAAAAGAAAGCAATTGTATCTGGCAAACAGATCGCATTTGATGCAGCAGCGACTTTACAAAACAATCGTACGTTCGTCCCGTTGCGCTTTGTCAGCGAAGCCTACGGTGCTAAAGTAGACTGGTTGGCAACTGAACGCCTTGTATTGATCACCACAAACCTGTCTGATGGGACTGGAACATCGGGTACCACACCGGTCGCTAGCCAACCGGGAACTACAAATCCGGGAAGTGGAAACACGTCAACTTCAGGGATAGGATCGAAAGTTGGAGTGGATGGGCAGTTTACGGTTGTTGATCCGTCTTATCCTGACCTCCTTCTCCCCAAAGATCCCACGACTGAGCCGGCAGTTGAAGCATTCCTTAATAGCTTGAAGTTCGAAAATGGAGTAATCACGGGTAAAATTCCTCAACTACCGAACGGGCATGTAATGGCACTTACGTATACGGACAATAAAGACAAAAATTTGAATCAAAATTTAACGAAAACCAAAGAAGGAGAAACTTTCTCAATTACCGTTAGTGGAAATGGAGGACAAATAAACTTTGCTATCTTCCAAGGAAATGTAGGGAAAAATGGAGTGTTTGTATATGTACCAGAAATGAGAGTCGAATGGGGTGCTAAAAGATGAAGCCCAAGAGAATAATTAGTTTGGCACTCGCTTTTATTTTCTTGTGTTCAACAATGGTTTCAGCAGTTGCAAATTATCCTTATGGAAAACATTATTATGGGGAAAAAGACATTTACTTGCAAGGTGATTTATCTTATTCCGGATTATCAGGAGTACAATTGAGACCTTCTATTGCGTATCGGCACGATTTGAAAGTCAGGAACGTTATTACTGGAGTGCAAACTCCAGCCAACGGTTACTTGAAAACAGTCCAATTCGACATTCAACCACTTCTTGGTATTGAACCAGTAGACAAGTTTAAAGACAAATCTGGGTATCACTTGATCCCGCTTGAGGAAGAACTCATTAAAGACCTAACGACGAAAGCGAACGGTAATGCGCAATGGGTGTGGGAGCAAGTCAGCAAGTCAAGTCCCCATCCGATTGTCAAGCGATACCTAGTTAACAACGTCCCCTATATCAACATAGGGGCCGTTTTTTATTTGTCCGGCGGTGGATTGAACAACATGGCGCGGGTAGCTAACGGCAATGGGATTACATCTCCTTTGTTCCAGACTCTTTATTACAGTACACCTTGGCCTTCAATCCCGATCCTGGAACAAAACTCGAATGGTAGTCTGCACATCAAAGCGCTGGCTCACTCGATTTTTGATACGGCTATCACCGGTGTCGTCACCGTGAATGGAACGGCTACCAAGCAGCTCTTTTCAAAAAATACGCCAGTTAGCAATTACACGGTGACTTATGAGGGGAATTTCCCCTTATCGGAACTGCCTGGTCTAAAACAGGGTCAAAATCAAGTCACACTCACGGTCAGTGACAAGTTTGGGAGAACCGCTTCGAAATCCATTGTTATTCAGAATGGAGCTACACAAGGCTGCCAGCCGGTTCTTGTGAAAATGAGGGATGCGACCCAGAAAATTTACTTCCCGGATGTGTCAGATGGCTCAAACATCAAATACGGAGGGCCTCTTGTATGGGGAATGCAATATAACTCCGCAGTTTGTTCGGTATTTGAATCGGTCAACAAAAACAACGGCATTGGCGACAAACTGAATCAACCCATTCGGGTGTCGGACATTCATACAAGCATCTTCCTGAACCGATGGGAATTCAAGCTCGGTAAGAGCAAAAATGGGGTCATCCTGGAAAATCACTCAAAAGATACAAAGCCATTGGTTGCCTATCTTATTGAGACAAAAGGAGAAAAGGTCTTGAAGCGGTATGTGGTGAACAAAGGCCAGTCGGTGGAGATCGTCCTTCCCTCTAAGAAGTACAAGGGGGAATATTCCATCCAATTCCCGTCCCCATTGGTTGATAGCGGTTTTTGGGCCAAGGCTACAGCAACTAGGGATGGAATGCCGGCCAGCAATACGTATCCAGACCAGGTAAGGGGAGCCATTCAAGCGATCGTTAATTTCAAGAAGTGAGAGGTGGGATAATTGAAGACCAGACAAAAAATCATGCTCCCTATGATCGTGATCGCGATCCTGATGGTCACAGTTCTTCCGGCGTCCGGCTTTTCAACGAGCAAGCCCCCTGTGATCTATTCGCTGACGATCAATGGACAAAATGCTCCGACTGTATACGCCGACGTTGGAGAAGTAAGTTATTCGATTTTGGTGGAAAGCTATTCGGCGAACAAGAAGGCGTTAGTCTCCTTGGAGTACCGAAACACTGAAACGAATCAAGTGACAACCGTATTTGAAGAACAATGGCTCGAAGAAAAAACAAACTCCGGAACCTTTGCACTTCAAAAGGGAACGTATGAGGTCACGCTTCATGCGAATGACGAAGAAGGAAATGTGGCGCAACCATACACAGTTACGGTTATTGTCGGGAGCGACACAAACTTGAAACTGCTTGAGATGAGTCCCAATCCGATCTTGGTCAAACAAGATAAGGAGACAAGAGACGTATCCGTTACTGTGGAAAATCAATCACCAAGTCCGAAAACAACGCAGGTAGCATGGAAATGGGAGGGGGATCAACAATGGCAGGAAGTCAAGCAAGTAACCTTGCCGGGGAGGTATGAGAACCTTGGGCGCAAAGCCATAACGTTTTCGATCATGTTTGACATGCAAGGGAAAAAGGAGAGGTCCATTGAATTTGAAGTAAATCCCAATCACAATCCGTTGGAAAAAGATTATGGGGATAATCACGCGAACACGCTCGTTCAGTTCGACCTCCCAGACTTAGAAATCGGGGAAGGGATTTTGACCGCAAAAACGGCCACTGGAATTACAGTTGAATTTCCTGTGAAGCAAAAGGATTTGCCGGGACGTACTCAAACCTTGATTACATCCATGGAGTACGGTCTGGGGGCAGAAGCAACCAAATTGGGCGAGATCTCCAATATTTCGCTTGGGGTTGGGGAAGAAAAAATCATTGCGGCAAAATTCCCGCTTCAAAATACTGTTTATGCTCGGCTCAATCCACATGAAAATGCTCCCCCGGTTGAGTTGTATGGATTCCATAACAACCTGGAAATCACCACGCTTGATTTGACGAAGGACGTGAACCTGTACGTCAAATCAGTCAAAGGTGGGGTATATCGTCAGGGAGAAAACGTTACGACCATCGTACAGGTCGGGAATATTCCAAATAGTGTCATGCCTGAAGCGGTTGATCTCGTTCTGCGTTTTGATGGAAAGGAGGTTGGCAGACAATCCGTTCATCTGAATCCGGGTGAAGAGCGGGAAATTCCTTTCGAGTGGAAGACGCCTGTAACCGGGAAATTGGAAAGGAAGACATATAAATTGGAGGCCGAGATTCATCCGAAGCCACGAAAATTTGACGAGATTACGTACTCGGACAATATCAAATCCGGAAATGTTGTGTTGCTGCCTGAAGAGGTGGTCGGGGCAGCATGTCGCGGGGCTAAGGTTCAGACGACAGCGGTTTCGGGCACCTATGAGTACTATTGCAATTGTACACCTACTGGCTGCAGCATTTGCACCGGTAAGTATTATGAGTCTATCGTGGTTACACCGGAATACCAACCGGCAACTGTGAAAGCTGGGATGGGTTTTGCCTACAAGCTGAAAACGGAGTACCACAACTCTAATCCCCACAACGGATCGAAACATGATTTTTCTAAGATCATAGCGGAGTTCGATACCGAAAAGGATCAGGGAGGTACGATCATCCTGCCGTCAGTTGAATTGGTGCCCAAACAGGCTCCGCCGGTATCATCAAACATCTGGCAGTTTCCACGAGCCAAGATTGAGCGGGGCCAGAAGGACATAGAGGCCATTGAGTACATTCACACACTTGATTCATTGGAGGTGGATGAAAGTCGGTACGTGGATGGGCAAAACAAGTATTACACCAGCTTTTATCAAAAGGATGGGGAGTATCCATTCGTGGTGAAGGGAGAAGGAGCGGGAGTAAACTACATCACTCACACAGATATTCATGGCAATACGACGGTAACTCCTGTTTCTCCGCGTCTCGCAACATGTATTGACCAAACATACAACATTCAAGGAAGCCCGCATGACGATTATATTTATCGACGGGTTGATCCAAACAATCCGTATCCTCAACACCTTCGGCCGGGATGGGATTGGCTGGGTCACGAAGGATACTTTGATAAACTTGTGCCTTGGTACAACAGCAACGGAAAAGAAAATGCCAATGGGATAGAGGTTGAGGAATTCTCCGTTTATCCATAAGAGGCGGGGAGGTGATCACGTTGACAGGGATACCCAAGATGGTAGCCTTTTTTATTTGCTTGGCTTTTGTGATTGCGTACTTTAAAGACATCTCTATCGTTGTATTCGGAAAAGAAGACTTTCGGAGTGCAGCGATCGCAGCGGCTCGACAGGCCATTATCAAACATCAGGATTGGGCTGCATTGCGAGTAGGAGATCCACCATATCTGATAAGGGAGGGATTGGAGGATACCATAAGTCGGGTATTGCAAAACAACCTGAACGTGGGGGCGAAGGAATTAAACGTGCGGATGAACGCACAAACGTCCCCCGCTCTTCTTTCTCTTGCGGTAGATGCGAACTATAGCAGCTCCCTTCTCAAACTGCTGAAGGAGGACAACATTCTTGTAAACGTTCCGGTCCAGACAACGGAAATCATCGAATCGAAATATGACGTGAAGAATTACGAATAAAAGGTGGTGAATGGGCGCATTACGGGCGCCTTTTTCTTATGCAAAGAAACCTCAGAATCATCATCCTGCTATTGCTTATCGCATTAGTGGGAGGGGGGGTTTACTTCGGGTATACCGAGTATGAAGAACGACAAAATGCATTGGTTCCAGTATTGACTGTTTCAAAAGAGATTCCTCCTCGCACCATGCTTACTCAAAAGATGTTTGATGACGGGGTAATCAAAGTGAGCATGCACCCGGCCAAGATCGTTCCACCAAATGTGTTCCGAAAACCGGAAGATGTCCTGAATAAGTTTACAGCCACAAACTATACGGTACCGCCGAACAGCTACTTATACGTCGGGAAGGTATTGACGGCTGAGGAAATGAAAGATGGTGCGGCAATGCTCCTTAACGAAGGGGAGAAGATGATTGCGATCAACACAAATTTGCGATCTTCCTTAGCGGCCCAGATTACGGAAGGGAGTTACATTGATCTGTGGCTGTCAGCGGTGGCCAAAGAGGATAAAAAGCCGGTGATCGGCCCGTTCTTGGAAAAAGTGAGAGTGATCGGGACGTATGCAACCAGTTCTCAAAAGTCGAGACCAACGACAGATACCGTTACCAAGAACAGTAGCGATGAGCAGCAGCCGGTAACCATCGGCGCAAATGTCGTGCCGCAAACGATACTTCTCGCGGTCAATAATGAACAGATCGCATTGATTCAACTGGCTGAGAAACTCGGAACGATACAAGTAGCGGGAGTAAGTTACAAGGATTATGACAAAACAACTTCAACTGCGGATAACGGGCTTTGGTCAGTTAATAGGATACGCGAATGGATGACAGCAGAATTGAGTAAAACGTTTCAAGTTCTCGAAACGACAAAGGGGGATGCTCAATGATTATTAACGCAAGCAGTTATGAGCAGATTACTCAGCTCGCACGATCTTATGGAATCGTGTGCGAAGAACGGTATGATCTTGGAGATGCACAATCACCTGTCATTTTGTCTGATTCAACCGACTCGACTGGTGAAGTGGCGAATACGTTGGCGAGCCAGGGAGTTCCTGTTCTTTACTTGGCGTGCGATCCTCCTGTTAATTTGTCCCCCTCTATCTCGATTTTGAAGGGGCAGGAAGTTAGGTGGGAGCAAATTTACGCCTGGATTCAGTCCTCCCTGCAAAGGCACGAGCAGAAACAGCAGATTGCCCATTTGAACGTAAAACGAACGATTGGGTTTTTTGGAATCCAACCGGGGGTAGGAGCTGGTTCGATTGCTCGAGCCTTGTCTTTTTATTCGGCCATGAATGGGAAGAAAACACTGTACATCGACATGGACATTCGATTCCCCAAGGCACCATATTTGATAGGGTATAAGGATTCTCGTTACACATTGGAAGGACTGCTAGAAACCCTGCGAAGCAAAGAGCGGCCTAACTTGGAACCCTACTTTTTGCATAAGTCCAAGATGGGGCAAGTCACCAAACATCTGGCGGAACACTTTAAGAAGATGCCGGATTTGTTGTATGTCTTGTCTCCGTCGGCCGACCTTGGTTTTGAATATTTTCCAAACGTGGGGACGGATCTCGATGAGATTACTGACTACATGAAGAAAATCGTGGAAGGTTCCAAACCATTCTTTGACAACATCATTTTTTCCATGGGAAGCGATCCGGATGAGCCGTTACACTTGGCCATACTGAGAGCTTGCGATCAACGTGTCTTTGTTACGGATACCAGTCCGTCTGCTGTGCGGCTGTTTCCACAACGAATCAAACTGCTGGAGAATACCGGTGTTCCAGTAGAAGGTGGCCAAGTAATAATCAACAAGCTTCCTGAGAAGATGAACAAAGCCATATTTGAAGAGTTCTTACAACGTCGTGTTACCTACACCATCCCGTATGATCCGCAGATGATTACCGAGATACACAAATTAAACCTGCTCGGTGGAAAGTCATTTGAATCCGCCATTGGTGAAATAGCAGAGGGATTATTAGGGCTAGAGAAGGAAGCGAAAAAACGGGAGGTCGGCTCGAGAAAGGCAGGACGTGGCAGCCTCCTTTCACCATTTTCTCTGTTTCGTGAAAAAACCGTGTGAGGTGGATCAACGATGTCACATGAAACGATCTTGTTAAATAGAGGTCGTGTAAATCTGCAACAACTGCAAAGCCAGCAAGCCGCTACGAAGATGGTTAGGGCAGAGGAAGAACAAACGGTGGAACCCACCAGTACCGACTATGAATTGGTGAGAAATGAGGTACGGAACTTTCTCATGAACGAACATAACAAACTCGTTCAAGATGCACTGTTCAATAAAAAACGAAAGCCGGAAGTAGAGCGGACTATCCGTAACTACCTGCAGATCGAACGAAAATTTGTAGCCGGCATGAGTATTGATGATGTTGTTCTTCGAATTTGGAAAGACATTTTTTCATTGGGGCCTTTGGATGATGCGTTGGAGGATAACTCCATCACCGAAATCATGATTAATGGGTACGATCAACCGTGGGTAAAGCAGAACGGAAAAGACCGACCTGCTGGTGATCTGATTCAATTTGACAATCAAAAGCACCTTGAGACCATCATCGTCACCAAAATCCTGAATTCTTGCGGGAAGTCTGTATCGGATAAAAATCCGATTGTGGATGCGCGAATCGGTGAATGCAGGGTAAATGTGGTGTGGCAACCCATCAGTCAAATGAAGGGGCCCATCTTGACCATCCGAAAGTTTCCTCCGATCACGTTGACCGAAAAGGAATTCCTGGAGAAAGGAACGGCGTCGCCTGAGATGTTTGAGTTTATCAAACTGATTGTAGAAGGGGGATGCTCCATTTGCATGGGCGGGAGTACCGGTTCCGGAAAAACCACGACCTTCAAACTCATGGCCGGTTTTATTAAAAAAGGCGAGCGGGTTATCGTTATCGAGGACACCGCAGAAATGCGATTGGAAAAGTTGTATCCCTACGAGGAAGGCTATCACTTTATTTCCGAGGAGTGTCGGATTATGGAAGATGAGGCGTTGGACGTTGTGATCCAAAAGTTGGTCGTAACCAGTTTGCGTCAGACGCCAAAGCGATTGATCATTGGGGAAATCCGTAAAGAGAAGGATCTCCTGGCGGCGATTGAAGCTGCCTTGATTGGACACCCGCTGTGGTTTACCATGCACGGCCTCAGTGCTTCAGAATTGGCAGAACGAATCAGTATGCTTTTGGCACGGTTTATGACCAAACAGGACGCCAACCGACTGTTATCCAAGTCGCTCAACATTATCATGATGCAGAAGCACTTTGCCGAAGATGACCGTCGTCGTGTGTTTGAAATTGTGGAGATTGTTGGCGTTGATAAGGATGGTGAATTGCACCTCAATCCGATTTTTGAGTTCGATTGGGAGAGTAAGGAGTTCGTACGCAGCAATCCCATCTCTGAACGCTTGGTCAAAATGTTCCAACATGCTGAAATTCCTAAAGCGAGATACGAAAAGTATCTCCAACCGGTTGGTTGAGGTGGACATTGATGAGCATGGCGGTTTTATTGGCCTTAGGAGTTGTGTTACTTTGTCTCCTCTTCTTGCTGTGGTTTGAATCAGGAAAAAGAGAGCCGATTAAGTGGATTGAACTGAACAAGCCAGCAAAAAAAGAGCGAAGCGGATTTTTTGCAGAGGGAGAAAGACTGGGGGTTTCGGTTCAGAAACAAGTCATTTGGTGGGGGCTTGCTTTTGGAATCGGAGTTGGCCTGTCTTTTCTTTTTCTTAACCCTTTTATCATGATACTCGTATTGATTGCCAATTACTTCTCGATCAAGATGTTTTATCTCAATAAGGAACGCCACATTCGGGATCTGGCGAAAGAGCAATTGGGACCGGCGCTTCAAAATTTAGGTGCCGCGTATCGCATTCAGAAAAACTGGAAACGTGCGTTGGAGACTACGATTCCAAGTCTGGATGAACCATTGAAAAGTGAGTTTATGCGTGTGTATCAACTCCACAGCAGTGATGTTTTGATCGGGGAAGCCTTACAAGAAATGATGGAACGGCTAAAGGTACCCGAAATGAAGCTGTTTGTGAAAATGGCCGAAATTAGTCAGTCGGTTGGTGATAGCGCAGCCGAGGGTGTCCTGGTAGCTGGTGCCTACTTCCAAACCAAGCGAGTGGCAAAAATGGATTTGGCCAATGCGATGTTAAGTGCCGTTCGAGAAAATCGTTGGCTTTCCTATTTGTTTATTGCTGCTGTGGCATTCTTCCGTTTCTTTCAGCCAGACATATTTGCCGTATACACAAAAAGTTTGGTTGGACAGTGTCTGTTGACTTTGTACCTGGGGATTGCTCTTTTTGTCCCCATTGTTAGCTATTTCATTATTCGAAAAGAGGTGTGATCGTTGATCTTCCTTGTGGTTGGGGGAGGGCTGTTGGCCTTCCTCCTTTTTCTCATGCTGTATTACCTGTTTCAACCTTCGTCCGCCTATCGGGCAGCGATCCTTTTGGAGGAAGTCAAACCCGATCAAACTTGGCATCGGTCATTTGAATTCCTTTTTCCTCTGACCCAAAAATATTTGCAGAAAACCAGAGCTGCGATTGAGCAAGAACTAGCGGATGCCGATTCCAAGAAGACGCCCGAGCAGATTGTCATTGAACAGTTTGTGTATTTGGTTGGTGTGTTGTTACTGTTTCTCATTGTTTACATGATCATGAAAGTCTGGCTCATTCTCGTCCTGGGGGTTTTATTAGCCGTATATTTTTTCTTAGAGCCAAGGAGAGAATTGAGAAACAAAGCAAAGAAATTGCGTGAAGAGATACGGAAGGAAACACCTAACTTTGCATTGACCGTAAGACTGTTGCTCAAGGGACAGAAAACCCCTTCGGACGCCCTGCGAATTGCCTGCGAACACGGAACAGGCAGTGGGTTGAAAGCATACACGGATGTACTCAAACAAGACTTGGAATTTCTGTCACCGCAGGAGGCAGTCCAAAAGTTTGCCAGGAGTACAAAAGTACCCGAGTTGATTGAGTTTAGTGCAGCTCTTTCTCAATACATGACGGTTGGGCCTGGGAAAGATGGGCAGGAAATTTTGGCCCAAATGGAATCGACTTTTCGGGAGATGGACAAAAAACTCATGGAGCGCGAAAAGCAAGTACGTCCCGCCAAGATAAAGTCGATGAATATGATTATTGCCTTAGATGGCATCCTGTTCATTGCCACACTGATGGCGTTGTATTTGGTCAGCATGCTGTCAAAAGGACCTGCCTTTTGAAAGGAGGGATTCGATTGAGAGATCCCCCTGAGCAGACGGTACCAACGAGGAAAGAAATCATACCCAATAATTTCTATGTAGGAGAGGATTTATTATGTGGAACAAAATGATTCAAAAAGGGAAAGCCTTGATTAAAACGATTCGTAATAACCGTGGTACGGTATTGATGGAAAAGAAAATTCTGTTGGTCGTAATTGTTGTAGGCGTATTTGGATTCAGCAGCCTTGGCTATATCTTCCTGAAAGACTATTGGGATCAAACGTCCAACTCCATTAAGAACAATAGCCAGATTAACGAAGAAGTGAGCTGGTAAGAGACGGTAACCGGGCTGAAACGCCCGGTTTTTCTATTTAATGAAATGATTTTCGAAAGGAGAGGTGGCGAATGCAAAGGTTTTTCCGACGATGGTATCTTGATACGTCTGGTACGGTTCTGATGGAAAAAAAGGTGATCCTTGTGGTTGCAGCTGTGATGATCTTCGGTATGGCTTCCATGATTTTGCCGTGGCTCCACTCGTATTTTTCCGACTATACAGCCAGTGTACGAAATGCCGGGAAGGTACATGAATTTCGGAGTGTGATCCTTCAATGAAAACGCTCAGAAATCAAAGTGGGTTCATCAGTATGGAGTATTTAATCATCTTCTCCCTAATTTTCCCGTTCTTCATCCTTATGGGCGACTTTGTTCAATGGGGAGGAAAATGGTTGAATGCTCAGGTTTGTATTAACGACACGGCTCAAAAGATGGGGGAACATGGCGGGCTGTTGGATGGCACGATTCCCTATTTGCAGAAACGGTTTGCTGATGCCGGACTTGACCCCGCTGAATGGGATTTGACGATTTCAGCCGGTCCAATGGCAAAAGGGGAGGAAGGTGTGATTGCCGTTTCGTCTACCTACACTTTCAAGTCTTTGAAAATCATCGGAATTACGGCTGAAGTTCCTTTACGAGCGTCGGCAACATTCACATCACAAATCTGGATGAGGTGAGGAAGTGATACTCATTGGGTACTCTCTCATTACCCTGCTCATTGCTGCTTGGGCCGATTGGAAATGGCGGATCATTCCGGATTGGTTGACCTATCCGTCAATGGTGGTTGCGCTCCTGTATCATTACATCCATAACCAATTGGGGAATTCTGTTTTCGGTGGATTGTTTGTGTTCTTGATGCTGATGCTACTCGCATTGTTCGTACCAAATGGGATTGGGGGAGGGGATATGAAACTCCTTACCTTTTTGGGATTTGCGCTCGGGTTCCCGCTTGTAAATGGGGTAATCTTATTGTCGTTTTTGTCAGGGCTCATCTTTTCAAAAGTGAAGAAACAGGTTCATATACCGTTTGCACCGTTTATCGCGGTTTCATTCGTAATCCTGCTGCCGACGATTTCAGTGAGCTAGCAAGGAAAAAGAGCTGCCAGAGGGGGAGTTGTCTCTGCCCGAAATCCATGTAGGCAAACGATCATTTTAATCTTTCCAGATGACAGATATGGAGGTGTTGACGATGACAGAAAACCAGTTGCTTGACAAACTGATGATCGGAGTTTCCGAAAAGTATCGCCTAACTCCCCAAGAATCAAAGGTGCTGTCCATGCTGCTTCAAGGGTACTCCATCCCTCAAGTTGCCGCTCATATGAAGATTTCTCCCTACACGGCGGAAAAACACAGCCAAACTGTGATAAGAAAGCTAAACATTATGTACAAGCGTGAACTGCCATTTTGGCTTCTAAAAGAAATCGAGACAACTAAAGGAATGGTGTGAATTTATGACACGATTGTATGAGGAGAAGCACTATGCCTTGTTTTCTAGCCGACTGACTGAACCCATGAAGGACGTTCTTTGCATTATAGGGGAGAGCGGAGAGATCAATAAACAATCGATCATTGATACGAGCAGATACAGTAAAACGGTTGTCCATGCTTGTGTTGAAGCACTGTATTTTTCCGGACTTCTTAAGTTGAGGACACCACGACGAGAAACGCTCTACTCGCTCTCTGAGGAAGGACAGGCGTTTGTGGATTATTTGTTACTGACTTCAAACGAGGGGGGATATCATGAGCTTGATGAACAGTAAGGAATTAGAGGTGATGACAAACAGCGGCCTTATCCGAGACGTGTCTTTGCGATTTGGTGTGATTGGCGCCGGCCAAAAAGGGAACAAGGATGCGGATATCTTTGCTGGTTATCGTTTTGCAGATGGGACACAGTGCTACCCAACGTTGGCAATCAACTTTGCCCAAGCGGATATGATTCACCTGAAAAATATCCCGGAAAAAGATCGCATTCACTTCGACGGAATGAAAGGAGCTGCCCGGACCCCTTCTCTTGTGGTCGAGTTGTTCGATCCAACGTTGAATCCCAAGGCGAATGAATTGAGAAGCCAGTTGGCTTTGGCCATGGAAAAGAAATTTGCAAATGTGGATCATCTGATTATTTCCCTTGGCGCAGGAGGTGGGGTAGGAACTGGATGGGGGTCGCTGACCCTCAATTTGATCAAAGAGGGATTTTTTCCTGTTCCGATCACCTTACTTATTTCCTTGCCGTTTGACGACCCAGATGAAATCGCGAACGCCTTGCTACTGTTGAAGGAAATTCAGGATTTTCTCAAAACACAGGAGGAGTTGTTTGAATCCTCTGACACGAAACCGTTAGCCAGTGTGATTTTAACCGACAACAAGAAGATATACCATGATTTTGAATTGAAAAAGGGATCACGGACACTCCAGCATACGAGCCTGTCCTGGAAAGACGAAGGGAATAACGCGGTCATTAGTACCATACACGAAGCCAATCTCATCCCGGCCAACTTTGGGAGTGACAACGTCACCTATGACCCTTCCGATTTTATCAAGCTGATGCAGCTATCCGGCAAGCTTCTGACGATCGCGAAAGCACGGTTGGAACCGGATTTTACTATTGAAAAGCTCGAAGCGAAGATGAAAGCGAGCATCGAAAAAGGGTACTTTTCTTGCGGACACCAGTACCAAACCGCAACGATGTACGGCGGTTTTATTTTGCGGCCGTCCAACGCGGACTTTTTCAAGGATGTCATCACGGAACGAACGATCAAAAAAGTGATAAGTGACTTTAATCCAATCACGCAGATGAGGGGCAAGTTTGGCGATCCGATCTGGAATGAAAATTACGCGGTCATCTACACCTTTTTTGCCGGGATGGGGATGCCAAGCCGATTCGCCGAGTTAGCGAAAGAACTCCAGACAATCAAGGAAAAGCAGGAGCAGATTCAACAAGAATCCGAAGTGGAAGTTGATGTGTCCGCTGCTATCAAAAATGTGAAACAGTCTACGTTCAACCCCTATCAGCCGAAATCGAACAAATTCGGAGGGAGTGGTTTTGGGGGAGGATTTCAGTCAGTGTTCAGTCGATCACAGTCGGCCGTCACCAAGAATCAGGAGGGGAGTAACGAAGGGCAGCCGAACCGTTTTGGTCAACGATCAGGAAACCGCTTTGATGCCCTTCGGAAAATTCGTCTTCATGAAAACCAGTAACAGCATCCAACAGCATCCCAATGGATACTGTCGGTATCCTAATACTATTACGAAGAAGAGCCGAGAATCCAGCATTTTGGGGCGAGTGGTACGTATGCCGATAGCATCCCAACGGATGGCGAAGGTATCCTCTGCCCAATCTATTGAGAAGGTGGTTTTATGTGGGAACGTACAGGGGTGGAACAAACCTATGAACTTCTTCTGCAAGTGCTGTATCAGCTAAAGGAATGGATGAAAGAAAGGAATTCCAAGAGACATCCATGCTCTTTTCAACCGGTGTTGGAACCATTGGAAGACCATTGTTTTCGGGTGGTCTATCCGGAATTGGCTCCTGTGTTCAGTCGATTGAAGAATCACGCACCAGGGTTGCGAGAGCAGATCAAGCAGGAGTGGTTGGTGGGAACAGAAGAAGCCTTGCGAGCATTCTGGCAGCCGGACCGCAGGAAGGCTTGGGACAGTTGTAACACGCGAGATGGAGTGGGAAGTTACTACTTCCAGGAGCCCGTAGCGGTCTGGATTCGGAACCATTATCCCTCCAATCTTCTCATCGACCTTGACAACCACGTGTACAAGTGGATGATCGATGCGTTGGTAAACGCCTATTTCATCCCCGACGACAACAAAAGTCGGGTGTCTCTTTTGTTTGATTATGAACCAAACGCCGATCACCCCCACACAGAAATGTACGTGCTGCCCAGACGAAAATTAATGGATTTTTTGGCGGTATAAACCCGAAAAACAGTGGGTGTTTACGTATGGAATCAAAGCGCCCTTTCATATGGAATCAAAAAAATCTACAGAAATTTCCACGCGACGTTAGCGGCTATCCTATGGAATCAAATTAGAATCCATACGATACAGAGGGTAAAAACAGGGGTTCGCTAGAAACATTTGATTCCCTATGTTTGAACGGTGCTATTTAAGGAAAGCAAAATTCAGGTGCCGGGTGTTGAGAAGATTCTTTGGTTCCATATCTGCCTTTCGGGGGTTAACTACAGGGAGGGAGCAAAAAGACAGATTCCATATGAAAGAAGTGTCCTTATCCCATGTCGTTCTAAGGGTTTTAGAGATTGGGGGTCGGGGTTGTGCAATCAAAGGGCAATTCCGGTGGGATTAGGGGCTAAGGCCGGAGGCTGAAGCCCCTAATCTGCCCAGGTGACCAGCAGCCAGGGGATCTCAATAATGCCGGGGGGAAGGCTACCATTCCACGGAGGTGGAAAGAGGGAATGTTGGCTATTCTGAAAGTTGATCGGTAAAAGAAAACGGGCGAGCAAGTGGGAGAGTGCCCAGCACTCGACGGTTGCGAGCCGTACAGCAACGCAGAAGGGGGAACGCTTTTGAGAACACCAGAAATCACGACAAATGACATTGCACTGTTTCGGATGATATGGGCGTATCGTGGTTGCACGTCAGATGTACTGCGGCAACGGATTTTTGACGGTCGAAGATACGGGTATACCCGAATCGCAACATTACAAGAGCGCGGATACATTGCCAAACGAGCAATCTACAACCGGGAGTGGCCGAGGGGATACTGTTGGTATCTACTGAAAAAAGGGCTAGAAGTGTTAGCTGAGGTAGAGGGATGGAGCCTGGAACGTTTGGAGATCGAGATTCGCCGATGGGAAGAATGGCGGAATGACAGCAAAGTTGCGCAATGGAACCGCCTATGGATTATGAACGTAGCAGTAGCGTGCGAAAAAGCCGGATGGAGATGGATACCGAAATATGAATTTGTCGGGTGGGGCCGCCAAGAACGAGAGCAATCTCGTATTGGCGGCATCCTTATTTGGGAAGAGCAAAAGTATGCCTTGTTCGTGATCGAACCGCAGGGAGGGAGATTGCCGATCTACCGGGCAAAAGAAGAATCCCGTCGGGTACGAGGTGTCGTGGACGGCGTGATCGTTCTCAGTCGAAATGGGTGGTGCATGGAACAGTGGGGTCTTCCTGATTATTGGGAGTACGTTCTTCCCTACGATGAAGGAATCGCCATTTTGAGTCTCGGCGCCGGATGGGAAGCAGCCATGAGAACAGCAGGGGGGAACACCTGGAAAGCGGAGGGGTCCTTATGACGGGTGAGGGTAGAGTATCGTTTCTCGTCATCGTCGTAGCAGGTTTTGTTCTCGCGAACACCCTCTCGATGACCTGGATTCCTCTTTTGCTTTGGTTGGGGATTTTGTGGATACTGGGGATAACTCTGTGGGTATGGAAAAAACAGGAGTCTTATTCCGGATGGTGGATGGGCGCGGCCTATTGGATTCTTATGGGATGGAAGGGAGATGAAGTGCGTCACGTCTTGTACCAGGTGGCCTTGGAGTATTGGAACGGGGATGGGTCAATGAACTGGATGTTGATCACGTTAGCGGTGACCATCTTATATGCTGTGGCCGGCATCAAGATGTGTCACCGCTTTACTGTTGCCCTTCCCCAATGGGTAACGTTGCCCATGGGGACGTTGACCCGCTCTGTAAAAAAGGCCATGGGACAAGATTGGGAGCTAATCGAATTCCAGTTGGGGGTAGACCGTACAAGCGAGATTTCAAGCGAACCATTCCGTCCAGGCGGGGAATGAGGGATGAATGAGTTCTTGGAAAGGTCCTTTCATGAGTGGGACTCGGTAACGTGTAAAGATAAGTTAACCTTCGGATAACGGCCAATTATTAAATCCATGATCGACTGGAGGTGTAACAAATGATGATATAATCAAGTTATATCAAGCAAGGGTGTGAGATCTTAATGGCGAATGATATGAGTTTGGAATTTGTTGTACGATACGCTGTACCCCAATTTAAGAGTGATGCTATACAAATTTTTGAATTAATTGAATTTATGAAAAGTAAAGAAGTTGCTCTTAACATCATAGCTAAGCTCCCATTAAACATACCAAATCCTTTTGAAGACAGTATACGCTATAGATACGTTATTGCTGTTGAATTTTTCAAGAAGGTTTCAAAATGTATCAAAAAGGCATATTCTTTTAAAGACTATGAAGAAATGAAACAAAAGATACTACCTAAAGAATTGCAAGATGCGATTAAACCTTCGTTAGATTTAAGAAATACTTTTGCGCATATTTTTGTTAGTGACGTTTTAGATTTTATTGATCTGGAAATTAGTGAAATTGTCACTAATTTAAATGCTCTAACTAAAATTTTGGAGATCTATGTTGCATATGTAAAATCTCGTTCTTGAATGTTGCTCATTCGGGCTGCTTTTTCTGAAGCGTTTGGTGAGGAACTTTTCGATGAGAGTAATGCAAGGAACAAAGGCCATTTACGATATAGGAAGGAGGAAGAACATGGAAACAAAACAAGTCCGTGACCGGTTGAATTTTGACGGAAAGGAGGAGGAATATGATCGTTACCTATGGCGGCTTGGATGCGTTTTTGCACACCTTGGTTGTGGGACCAACGGGGAGTGGGAAAACGAGTTACTTGCTCTCTCCCATGGCTATGCAGATCTTGGAGTCGTATAAGCGGGGAAACCGTGTCGGGATGCTGATTTTGGAGCCAAGCGGCGACTTTGTGGAGGATATTTACCAGGGGTGCCTTGCCTATGGAATTCCAGTACGACGCATTGATCCAACATGGGACGGGAGCGATGGTCTGAACCCGCTGCTGGGCGAACCTCAAGTCGTTGCGGAAATGACGAGGACCGTATTAAAAAGGCTTTTTGGCAAACAAGAAGCCTTTTTTGCATTGGTGCAGGAAATGGCCGCGCGAAATGCGGTTTTGCTGTTGAAGCGGCTGTACGGAGACGATGCCGATCTGCTGCATATTGTCCGCGCGCTCCGGAATCTCAAAACGCTGAAGGAACACATCACGGAGTATGAACGAAAACACAGGCGAGATGACCTTGTGGAGTTTTTTCAGGTTGAGGTTTTCGACAGTGAAAACTTCACCAAAATTTCTACCGGTCTTCGGATGCAGTTGGAAGATTTGGTGGGGAACGAGCTGGTGTTGAAACTGCTAACGAAAAAGAAAGAGGAAAGCGTCCGGTTTGATGAACATTTGGCTAACGGAGGGGTGATTCTCATCAACTCCGCATTGGGTGAGTTAGGGAATCTCAGCAGCATTTTCGGTCAGTTTGCCATCATGACCTTTCAAAACGCTGTTTTCCGTCGGCCAGGGAACCAATGGACGAGACGCCCACATTACACGTTTATAGATGAGCTGCCCGAATACCTCAATCCGGATTTTCGCCGACTATTGACGTTGGGACGGAAATATCGAAATGCGTGTACAATCGCCATTCAGAATATATCCCAGCTAAAGGTAGATGGTTATCCCGGATTGGAGGACACCATCATGACCAACTGCCGAAACAAGTTAATCTTCGCCTGCGAACACGAAGCGGATGCGAAGAAATTTAGTGCCTTATTTGGGACGGAAAAACGCGTAAATCAGACTAAAACGTACGACACCCATATGGGCATTAAGGCATTCATGGCGGAGAAAGTATCGCAAACGGAAAAGGAAGTACCGCGGTTTACCCCGACACAGCTCATGGAGTTGCCGGCTTATCACTTTGTCGCCAGGATCGTAAAAAATGGGCAATTACAGGTCCCCAAACTTGTGAAGGGGGAGTTTGTTCACATACCGGAAAGGAAGGAAGCACATCGGAAAGCATTCGCATGGATGGAGAAAGTGACGAGAAAGCAGAAGGAAGAGACGAGGGATTTCCCAAGCGAATCACAGGAGACAGCAGTCTCACAAGAGGTGGGAACGAGAAAGAAGATCACGATTGTGTTTCCAGAGCAGTCCAATCTTACAGGGGAAGAGACATGGTTTACGTTACGAAAAATCAAACGAAAAACAGGGTAATACGATTTCCTTTCAATGAAGTGGGGGTGTCCAGCGTATGAAAAGCCGATTTTTGACCCTGGTTTTGGTAGGAATCACGATCGTAGCGGGTTTAACTTTGATGGGGGCGTTCTCCTAGCGGAGACGACTCAAGATATTTGGTAAAGGTGGAGAGTTGGAATATGGCAAGACAAGCAGTTGTCAGTAAACAACAGTTGGTAGCAACTCAGAAGTCAGCAATCAGAAAGAAGCGATCGGCAAAAACCAGTGAGGAGGTACCGTTCATTCCTTTCTTTCGCGTGGATATAAAAACGGGTGAAATTATCCTGGACGAACGAGAAGAAAAATACTGGAAAGTTTGATCATAGCTACTCTCCATAAGGATGAGGGCTATTTTTATTTTCAAATTCATGTAAAAGAGGAGGAATTGTTTATGTTGGCAAACATTTTGGAGCGCAAAGGAGATCAGAAGAACATTTGGGCAGAGCTGTTCGCGGCCAAACAAAATAACATGGCCATTCAAGCAAATGTGGTCGGGTTGGAGACACACAAATTGAACGGAGAGCCTGTTCGTTGCTGGGTATTGGAAGTGGAACCGACTGGTACGGTGAAAGGAATCGTTCCACGTATGGAATCGGGCGTAGCAAAATCCTCCGAAATGAATGAATTCTTGGGACAGACCATTCCCGTCATGATCCTGCATATTGACCAGGACGCCGAACAAGTGTTGTGCAGTCGTACCCGTGCCATTGAACTGATGCAGGAAATTGCTCTGCGGCGAATGAAGGTGGGAGATCAATACACGGCAACGGTAACAAAAGTATCGCAAAACCGAATCGTGGTGGAAACCTCCGGGTTCTCTTTTTCGTTTACCAATTCCGATTTGAAATTACCCTATAAGGATTTGCGAGATGTGTATCAGGTCGGCCATGCGCTTACCGTTGAAGTCAAGAAGATCATTAGGGATGAGCAATCGGCGCAGCAGGATGCAGCAGCGGAAGAGGAAGAACAAGGCGAGAAAGTGGCTAACTCGTCCACTAAGCTCATCGTGGCCCCTGTTCTCCAGGACAAATGGGAGCTAATCGGAACTAAGTTTAACCTACGTGGTGTGTACAAAGGCGTGATTAAACGGCAATTCGATGCAGGGTATTGGGTCGAACTTGTACCTGGATTGGATGTATATTGCCTGCATCCGAAGCGAAGCCTGCACAAAGGTTTGCTGAAGGAGGGGCAAGTGGTGTTCATCCAGTTGCAGCGGATCAACAACAAAGAGCGACGGTTGAGTGGAGAAATTATTCGAGTAATCGGGTGAGATAGCATGTTTGAGAAATCATGGACATTCCACTGGGAACCTACACAAAGCTCATCCCTTGAAGTTCACTCACCGGTTCTGGAATGGATAAAAACCATTGGAATCATCACGGCCACCTCCGCCGACTGGTTTCATGCCACCAAAAGGGCAACGCGGGAAACGATCAAGCAACTTCTGTCGGCTGGGATCATCATGCGGGGCCAAGCCCAATCTGAAGACAACCAAAAGCTGACTGTTTACGCCATCGAACCAATTTCCGGTGAAGAGGCTGTGAAGAAACTGATCCTGGAGCGTGTCTTGGACCACTGGCTGGACTACGTGGAGCCGATTGACATTCAGGTAAAACAAAGCGGGGGCACGATCCGGATTGGAGATGATCTGGTGGACATTCGGATTCTGTATGGAAATGTCCACCCTCCCGAACGGGAGCGGGTCATATGGTTTGGAGGAAACTGGGACGAGTTTCAATCTGTTGTTCAGCCGGGACACTTTGCCGCAACCCTGGACGTATGGGAAAAGGGAATGGTGATGAAGTGGGAACAAAATTGGACGCCCGTACCTCTCTCCCTCTTGACGAAGGGATAAACTCTCAGGTAAAATATGGGCAAATCAAGTCCAATATACGAATCATCAGAGGCTTTTTCCGTGGAGCGGATAGGGGTTCGTATACAATCAACCATGTTGAGCATGGGAGATTGCGAAGAAACGGGATACCTCATACCGTTGGGTAGTTGGCAATACCTGTTCCCTATGAGGTTAATGATCTGCGTTGAGCGCAGAGCCAGATGGAATGTGTGAGGCTTTGACCCATGGTGCGCCTCTTCCAATCCTGCGAAGGGAAGCAGATTGGACAACATGGGCGGAAAAGATATCGTGCTTGTCGTTACCTGGCAGAGACAAGGCGATATGGTGGTTACGAGAGAGCTAGGCACGGACTCGTAACGGTCGCAAGCTGCAGACGTGTTGTGCATGACTGCGGAACTTGGCGAAAGAAATTCTCGACTGAAGCATAGGCGTAGTACGCTTTTTGCAGGATTGTTTCGTGCAAAAAGAGGTACTACGCCTTTTTGCGTTTTCAGGACATCTCCTCTGAGATACAATAGGTAGAAAGACGTTGTATCGAAGGAGGTGGAATACACATGCAAAAGGAGAGGGATGACATGGACACTCTTGAAAAAGAACTGGAAGAGTGCTGGAAAGAGGCTGCAAACACGGAGCCATTAAGCGATGAGGAACTGGATGCGATCATTAAAGACGTTCGCAGATCCATCCGCAAGGTGGTGGAACAATGAACGTGGTGATCGACACCAGCACAATCATTCGTGCGACGTTGGAACAAAATAGGATGGCTCAAAGGGCTCTTTCGTTGTCCATTCGGGAACATCAGGTACTACTGACAGGTGAGATGGCGAAAGAGCTTGCTGCCACGATTGTCATCGTCGCAGAAAAGAAAGGGCAAAACCCGAAACCACCATTGAGAGTAGCGGCGACTTATTTGCTTCGGGCCAATAGGGTACGCTCAACAACCGTGTATTCCTGGTGCTACGATCCGGATGACTCCATGTTTATTGAGTGCGCAATTGATGGTGGTGCACAAGCGGTCGTCTCCAATGACCGGAGTTTAACGACACTCCATGAGTATGTCATCGATGAAGAGGGGAAAAGACTCATCCAAGAGATTGAGTTTTTGACCCCGGAGGACTTTGTAAGTAAATACAGCCTGTCATGATTTTTTTCATCAGGCACAGGAAACCAAGACTTTTCAACCGCTAAGGTTAGGAAGTCTTTTTTTATTTGGTCCCTCGTGCGGGCGTACCAATAGCACGGGCCGAGAAATCGGCGGAAAGGAGAAGAAATGAATCGAGTCGTCTTGATTGGTCGTCTGACGAAAGATCCGGAGATGCGCTACACGACAAACGGGATCGCTGTTACGACGTTTACGTTGGCTGTGAATCGCCCGTTTGCCAATCAAGAAGGAGAAAGGCAAGCAGATTTTATCAACATCGTAACCTGGCAGAAACTTGCCGATCTGTGCGCAACCTACTTACGAAAGGGCCGACAAGTTGGGGTGGAAGGAAGGCTGCAAACCCGGTCATACGAAAACCAGGAAGGACGAAAGGTATACGTGACGGAGGTTGTGGCGGACCGTGCTTATTTCCTTGAGAAAGCAGAGGAGACTCGTACGGGCAATCAGCAACCAAGCCATGATCCTTTTGCCCCTGGAGATCCATTTGCCGATCCGTTTGCTGGCTCAGGAAAACCAATCAATATTACGGATGACGATTTGCCGTTCTAGGGAATGGGTCATCGCAGGACAAAAAAGACTTCTCTCTGATGGATCGAGAGAAGTCTTTTTGTATACACAAAATCCCTCGTGCGGGAGAAAACAATAGCACGTTGGCCGAGAGGCGAAGAAAGGAGATGCTATGAATAACCAACTGACGGTCATCGATGGACAGGAAGTTCGCTTGATGGAGGGCTACAGTTCCCAAGAGATGCACGCTGTCTTGCAGGAGATGAAACAAAAACTCAATCTGACGCAACAATTCTTCAAGGAAGTCATGATTGAAGGGCAAGATTACGGTGTGCTGGAAGGTACCGCGAAACCGACGCTGCTGAAAGCGGGTGCCGAAAAACTATGCGAACTATATGGGTTCTCACCGATCGTAAAAATGATCGAAGAAACGGCGGAAAGAGATACCGGCTACTATCGGGCTCGGGTAACGATTAGCCTGATCCATCGTCGCAGTGGGGTAACCATTGCTGATGGTGTTGGGGAAGCCAATACCATGGAAAGTCGATATCGCTGGCGTTGGGTCTTCGAAAACGAGTTGCCGAGGGGGATTGATAAAAACTCCTTGGTACAGAAGAGTTTTCCGAAAAAGAACGGAAACGGAACCTATATCAAATACCGCGTCGAAAATGAGGATCTCCACTCATTATGGAATACCGTTCTGAAGATGGCCAAAAAGCGCGGGCTGATTGACGCTGTGCTTTCAGCAACCCGTTCTTCGGGTATCTTTACCCAGGATGTTGAGGACTTGAAGGATTGGGCAGAAGCGGCTCCAACCTATGAACCCAACTTGCAACGTGAGAATGGAGCGCCTGGGCACAACAGGAACGAAAGCAGAAGGACGTCAAACCGGATGCAAGGACAAGAAGGGAAGCCGGCGCCACAAAATCAATCCGGTGCGTATAAGGAACACGCTGCCATCACTCCGTCCGATACGCCCCGTTGGATTACCGGAACCGTAACAGATGTGCAAGGAACAGCTATCAACGACACCCCTTGCTTTATTTTGTTCCTGCATAACGGCTGCAAAGTTCTGATTCCGGAAGATCATCCGGTAGCCCGACAAGATTTGAACAACTTGATGGGCGGTCAATTGTTGAAGTTCCTTACTCGCACAATGGGAGACTTTGAGGCAATTGCCGGCCGCAGCGGACAAGAGATTCAGGAGGTGCGCAGTGCATGAGCATTTTTCCTGAAATCCTTGACGTTGCTGATCGTTTTAATCTCTTGGCACAGCAAAAGCCTGCACCGAGAGGTGAGATTCGCATCCATTGCCCGTTTTGCGCAGAGATTGTCGGTACAGCAGATCGCGGGTTCCATCTTTACCTGAATCCTTTCAAGAATACGTTTCACTGCTTCCGCTGCCAGGTAAAAGGGGGCGTGGCTAAATTTATCGGTCTTCTGCAGGGAAAAGGAGAACAAGAAGTGATCGATGAATATAAGGCCAAACATGAAGCCGCCAGGAGGAAAAAGCGGAAGAAAAAGACTTGGGAAGATCATCCGGCCATGAAACTTTCCGCTCACCAGTGGAAACTCATGGGCTTCCTTGGAAAGATCGACGGGAAAATGTTTCACACCAACCCGCATTATGCACGCGCTGTTCTTCAGTGGGCTTGGCGGGAGTGGCAACTATTCACGTCTGAGAAATCGAAGGAAGCCTTCCATGTCCTTCTGCTTGGCAAATACCTGGACGATGAAAAAGCTGCAGAGGAATTTGTTAGGAAAACCGAAAAAGAAACCGGCATTGAAAGTCTTTGGGAGCGCGCCGTGAAGATGCATCAGCTCCCCAAGGATTTGTGGGCAGAATGGGCCAAACGAGCGGATGTCATCGTTCGCGAACTTGTAGAAGCAATTCGGAACGAAGAGAAAGCGGCGGATTTGGAAGGTACCATCCAGCGAGAGTTGCAAAAGATGAAGGAGAGAACGGCGTGACCTGGAAATGGAGTTATAGCCGACTCTTCAAATATGACTCCTGCCCCCACGCGTACTATTTCCGGTACGTGTTGGGGATGCCGGAGGAGGAAACGGAAGCAATGGCGATCGGGAAGCAATTCCACGAAGTCATTGCTTCTTCTGTTTTAAGGCAGCCTCCGCCGGTGGGAATTCCGAAAGACGTGCAGGAGTTGGCGATAAAGGCGTATCGACTGTTGCAGACCCACATTTTCAAAGGGGAAATTGTCGCGGTCGAGCGTGAAATCATCACTCCCATTACGGAAACGGATCTGTTCCATGGGGTGATTGATCTCATTGTCCAATACGATATGTTTTCCCTTTCAATTTACGACTGGAAAACATCCTGGGCAGTTTATGAGGTCATGCAGAAGCCCAAGCAACTGCTTCTCTATGCTTGGAGCGCATGGCAATCCGGCCTTTACGCTTCGGAAGTCGCTTATCTGTTTCCGAGAAAGTATGAAATCAAAACAGCACAGGTAACGCCTGAAGCGATTGCAGAAACCCTCAATTGGGCCAAGACGCAGATTCATCAGGCGAGAAACGCCTATCAGGAACTAAAAAAAGGGACCCCACCGGAGATAGCATTCCCGCCCAAATTGGGAAGTGGCTGCACCAATTGCAGCTATATCCGCGAATGTCCCATGACGAAAAAATACCACGTTCATTGAGGAGGAATGAATCATGAATTACATGCACAATGCAGGAGAAAATTTCAAGCGGATTTTGGACGAACTGAACCGTCAAGCGCAGCAAAAGGAGGATTTCGTTGTACCGGCCAATCAGATTCGGATGCGTGACGATGGAAACTTTACGTTCCAGACACTCTTTACGAATGCGGCCGCCAGCCCGGCAACCGAATGGGCGGAAAACCAGATGTATCAAAAACTGGAGCTACCGGCTCGCTTCATGCGCCGCTGCCCAAGTGATTTGAGGGCAACTAACTTTAACTACTTCGCAGAGCGGCTGCCAGCTGACGAGGAATGGCTGTTACGTACGTATCGGTCACGGTCCGAACAACTGGGCCACATGATTCGTGGTGCCTTGTCCAAGGACTATAGCCGGTTCGATGATGAACAGTTCCTGGGCATGATTGAATCCATGATCGGGACAGAGGAAGACCATCGGATTTCGTACTGGTATCGCGATGAGCGCGGCATGCACCTGCGGATTGTGTTCCCTGATCTGACAAGAAACATCGGGAGGACACTGGAGGGACGACCGGATGTCCACATGGTGGGGGTTCACTTGTCCAACTCCGAGGTGGGCGCCCGTTCGGTTACGATTCAGCCGATGGTATACCGCCTGGTTTGCTCGAATGGTTTGATGCGCTGGACCAACGATGGGGAAGTGTTCAAGCAGCGTCACATTCACCTGCGGGAGCGGGAGATGTACGCTCGGGTGGCCGAAGCGTTTACGGCTGCCGTCAAAGCCGGGGACGACATGTTGGAACGGGCTTTTGCTGCCAAAGAGGTGAAGGTGGAAAACCCGCTGGATTTCATCAAAACGCTGGCCAAGGACAAAAAATACAGTCAGTCCATGACAGATACCATTACCAGCACCTACATGGCAGAACCCGGTGACAGTCTGTTCTACGTAATGCAGGCTATGACCCGCGCCGCCCAAACCCTTCAAGGGGATGCTCGGGTGGAGTTGGAACAAGACGCCGGCGAACTGCTTGCCAAGGTGGCTGTCTAACAGAACCAAAACGAGGAAGCCGATCTGCATGGGTCGGCTTCTCCCATGATCAAAATCGAGGAGGAATATTGTATGAATATGAACGGTCAAACGGTGATATTTCCATGGGATGAACCAATGGATATAGATGCTGCAGCTTTGATTGATGAAGGAGCAATCCCAATGGATCTCCCGGAAGAAAATAAAGAAGAAAGGCACAAACAGGCTCAACAATTGGCGGCTGAGATTCTTCATCTGGAAGCGATATTGAAAGCCAAGAAAGAAGAGCTGAAGCAATATGTTGAGCAAAACGGAAAAGTCGTGGTGGGAGACACCCAATTTGATTTTGTCCCGTCGTATTCGTGGGAGGGGAATTGGGAAGCTCTTGCCCGACATATCCGGGAAAAAGGGTTGAATCCGTTTGATTTCTTCAAGCTGGGATCAACGGAGGCAACGAAGCTCATGAAAAAGACGGGATGGGACGAAGAGCAGATGAAAGAACACGGTGTCTTTCGTGTCATGTCCGGTAAGCAATTCCGCTCCTCCAAGGTGAAATAACGGAGAAGGGAATACCAGAAGAGCTTGTATATTAATTGCAGCGGAAACTGCAAAGGACCGTAAGCCAGTATCTCAAAGGAGATGCTGGCTTATTTTATTTATCCGAGGGGAGGATTGCCAGTCATGAAATTGGAAACGTTTGAGGATTTCCAACGAGCCATATGCGAAGGAAGATTAGTCGACGTATCGGATACGGCTAAAGAGATTGGGATCAGAATTCCGGTAGCGGTCTCTTCTGCCTTATGGAAAACCTATATTGAACCCGAAGAGTTGATTACAGTAGGACAAACGAAAAACGGACGACTCTGGAATGTGATTAGTTTACTGCTTTCAACCCTAAAAAGCGGGATGAAACCGTTCGACGATAGCACCTCTCTCATGGTTCAGTACCAGGTTCATTTCGTAACCGATGGAGTCCTGACCATGACATCCCTTAGGGCGATCATCCGGAAAGCGGCAGAAGGACAATCATTTATTCAGATCATGTTGGAGGAAGAAGCTGAACGTAAACAAAGCAATGGCTAACTGGTACGAATAACCATTTCATTTTCGCCTACCACCGAGGCGGTAAACGTGTGGCTCGAACTTTGGGGCCACACGGCCCCGGTTCGAGTAGGGAGGAAACATGAAGAAGAGTATCGTGATCAGGGATTCTGAACGTTTAGTTGCTGATCTGTCGAAAACGTACCGAGTCGTTGCAAAACAGACGACGATTCCGATTCTAACCGGTTTTCATCTCCAATTCACGGGAGAATCTTTGACCATTACCGGTTCGGATACGGATAACACCATCCGGATAACGGAGGAAGACAATTGCTCATCGGCTCAATCATGTGCGGTCGTCGTACCGGCAAGAATATTCCTGGACATTGTGCGTAAGTTGCCGGCGGGTGAGATCCAACTGAAAATGGGTGAGAATGAAATCTCCATTGCCGCGGGGAAATCGACTTTCGAGCTTAAGACGATGAAAGCTGATGAGTACCCATCCTTTTCGTTGGACGATAGCGGCGTTTGTGTTGAGTTACAAGCAGCGGATTTGGCAAACGGGTTACGTTTGGAGTACGCCTGCTCGGTATTGTCAATGCGACCCACCCTGCAGGGCATCCATATCTTTAGCAAGGAAAAGGCAGTAACGTTTGTCGCAACGGATTCTCATAGGCTGAGCTCTTGGACAGTGCAACTGGATCAAGAACTGAAGTTACCGAAGATGATTTTGCCTGCGAGCGCTGCAGTAGAGATGTTAAAGCTAATTGAAGATGCTGCCGATAAGGTCACCATCCACTGCACAGAAAACTCGATGCGATTGACGCACCAAAACGTGACATATATATCACGACTGATTTCTGGTACCTACCCGGAAACATCCAGGGTAGTCCCGACAAATTTTTCAACAACATTTGTGGCAAATCGGGATGAATTAGTCAAGGTAATGGAACGGGTGAGTATCGTCTCCAAAGAAGGAAAAGCCAATATGTGTCGCTTACAGGTGATACCATCCGCAATGCCTTCTCTTCTCATTTCGGCCAGTCAGGAGGGAATGGGAAAAGTGCAGGAGGAAGTGTTTATCTCGGATCTCGAAGGCGATATTTTGGAGATGAAGTTCAGCACGAAGTATCTTCTGGAAGCGTTACGCCATATGAAGGCCAAAGAAGTCATGTTTCAAGCATCAGGAGCAAATGCACCGATTATCATCCGGCCAACAGGTAATGAACCAGGGTTTGCCTTGATTCTACCTGTGCGGTCTGCATAATTTACAGAGCAGAAGGGGATTTCATTCCCCTTCTGTGTTTTTGAAAGGATGCATGAGCGATGAAGAAAAGGAGATTTTCGACTGTTGAGTTCCTAAAACAACTCCAGGAGCGCAGCATCCCATCAAAAATTCCACGTATGCAAACTCCTGGTATGTTTCGCATTGTCGAATATCTGTATGCCGGTGCCGATGCATCAGAAGTCGATTTCGACAGCTTCACACTGGACGAACTGGATTACGTATACAATGAAGCTCACGCGCTGTATTCGATGGAGGACATCTATGATGAAGAGACTGAGCGGGCCAATTGGTACAACGTAATCTATGAGTATGTCAGGAGCACGCAGAACATTTACACACTGCTTCATTCTAGGAAGAAACAGTATGCAGAAGAAGACGATTTTATCTGAGGGAGAGCATTGAGATGTTTAGTATCGAGGATTGCCAAGTCATTCAGTCGTCCTTAGATAATTTGCTTTCGTTAAAGCTCCTTCACGATGCTGGGTACCGGGTATCCGACATGGGGTGCTGGGTAACGGATTATGCATTTGAAAACATGGGAGGAGATATTTTTATTATGGCAACGGAGCGACTGTTTGGTGCTTGCGCTGAGGAAGAAGAGGAAGACGGGTCATATGACATCCGGAAGTTTGTCGTCCTTTGTCCAGACGTCGAAGAACTTCTTGGGGTGTTTACAAAAGAATGGGTCGAAAGACAGCTCCGATGGAATAAGAGAGTTGTCTGCGACTGGACGGGAGCTGAGATGATCATCGAACTGAAGAAAATGGGCTTTATCATCGAGTTCCACGAAAGTCCGTCCTATTTCAATCAGTTCATTCAAGAGCTCATCCAGATCAGGAAGTCACTCGATAAATTGTTGGTGTATGCCCAATACATGAAAGGAAATAGAGGTGCGAGATATGCTGCATTTTACTGTGAAGTTCAGTGATGATTTTACGCAGCACATACCATACTGTACTGTCCAGGTAACCTCATCGGAGGGTGTAAAGGTAGACGAATACGTGATGAGTTTTGATGACTTTGTCGAGTCCATCCGAAATTCTGAATCGGAGATTTTAAAGCCAATGAGAATCCTTGGGGTTCAGAAACGGAAACAACTACGGAAAATCGTCGGAAGGAAACGGATGAAAAATCCGGCGATACGTATTGAGACTCCTACCTTGCCCATCAACTGCGTCAAACACATTTGGATTAATCGAGCGCAGAAGATCCAGATGGTATTTATCGAGGTGCCGAAAGGAAAATGGGACATTGCCTACTACAACACCGCTTTTGAACAAGTGGGATTCCCACGGATGTTGTTTGGGTACCGAATCCGGGAAGGTCGCATCCAACAGATGCACATTTTGGCCATCAAGGACAAGGGGAGGATTCGCGAGGACACCGAACTATACAAGTTTCCTTACGCGAATGTATCGAATGGTGTGGTTTGTATGGGGGGAAATCCGTTGCCGGTTATCAAAGACTTGGCTCAACTTGCTACCATGCACCAGGTCTTTTTTGCGGCCCCCAGTTCTACCTGCTATTACGATACGAAACGGAACGAATCCGGGTTCAGTGATTTGCGGGAGCTATACAATCGCATGCAAGGGCAGGATTTTCCAGAGGAATGGTTAACATCCAAGCAACAAACGTTTGGACAATACTGCCAAGGATTGTAGACCAAAGACTTTAGCGAAAGCTACAGTCTTTATTTTTTTGATAAGAATCCACGAGGAGGAATAAAACATGACTGACAAACTGTATCAAGAAACCTTGTTTAGTTTCTTGGGAGAAGGAGAACCAGAGGCCATCCAGGACAAAGGAAAGGGCAAAAGGACGACGGCAGCCAATAAATCACGGGTGGCTTCCAAGGACCAAAAGAAACCGTCTGTATCTGTTACGAAAAGTGAACCAGAAACATGGGAGCTGAATACCGAGACGATCATCCGGTATGGCGGCGAGAATATTCCTCTGACCGATTACTTTACACCTGAAGAAATTACAAATGGTCTTCCAAACAGTTCTCCAACTGATGAACAAATCGGGGAAGAAAATACCGAAGTGAAGTTGAGGAACATTACTGGCGAAGACGTGCGGAAGCGGTTGGAGAACGACTTTGGCGAACTAACTGAAGAGTTAACAACGATGACATTCATTAAGGAAAAGAATATGATTATCCCTGTTCTAACCGCACGAAAGAAAGGAAGCGGCATGATCTTGGAACGCCGACATGGTATCTATCTGAAGCTGGAGGATGCTGTGGCAAACCGCCGGTCCAACATGTACGTTCCCGGAGCTGATGGTCATATGTACCATATCCGCGAAACAGAAGCGTTAACGATCTGCAAAAGGGCCCGGAAGGTTCCTAGTGTTCCGACGTTGGTAGAAGGTGTGCGTCTAAAATACCCCAGGATTCCCTGGGGGATTCTGACGCAGTTTTTGGTTGTCGCCCGCCACTTCGCCCGGACATATGGCGCTGAGGTTCATGGAGAGATTTACTGGGGAGAAGAAGGGTATCGACTGGTGATACCGGCACAGATTGTGAGCAGAGACATGTGTGAACCAACTGAGCAAGTAGCTTACGTGGAAAACGTCGTGAAAGTGATGGAAATCCACTCTCACCATACGATGGAAGCCTACTTTTCTTCCCAAGATGATCGATCTGAGCAGGCGCCGATCCTCTATGCGGTTGTGGGAAGGGTGCTGGATTTCTTCCCGCAAATTCTGGTGAGGACGTGTCTGGACGGGGAGTATCTGATCATCAATCCCCATATTGTCTTTGAATCACCGTTGGAGTCTCCGACGAACCTGGACTTTCCTCAAGTGTCCGTGAAAGGAGCGGGAGACGATGATACGGTTTAACGAACGGAAGAAGATCTTTTACTATATCGTTCAGATCGGCGCAGGCGCAAATGGCGGATATATTCTGCAGCAATGCGCTCAAATGATGAATATATTCAAGGTACAGGGGTTTTACCTGGTGGCCGATCCGGATACGGTAGAACAAAAGAATTTGGCCAATCAACTCTTTATACCAAAGGATGTCGGACAGAAGAAAGCTGCGGTACTGGCTAACCGGTACCGCAGCCATTATCAAGTGCCGATCGCTGCGTTTGATGAACGGTACATTGAGGATGAAAGAACGTTAGACCGATTGTTTCAGTTTACGGATTATCGAGGTTGTTACAGTTGGGACACGTTTTTTCTTCCAATTCTGATCGGCGCAGTAGATAACAACTACACACGCCAGATCATGCACAGTTACTTTCTCAGTCAAGAAAAGCTGCTCTACATCGATGTGGGAGTGGAAGCTGCCTGGGTTCCTCGTGACCGCCGGCCACGAGAAGAGTGGACGGAGGAGGAGAAGCAGCGTCACGCGAATACTGGATGGACAGGACAAGTAGTAGCCGGATTGAGATTGAACGGAAAAACGTTTCTGGAACCGGTGGCCGGCCGCTTTCCGGACATATTGGAGGATGAGGACGAGATCGCTCCCTCTGAAATGGCCTGCTCACAGGTGATCGCGTCTGAGCCACAGAGGTTAATTACCAATCGGTTTGCTGCGCAGGCGGTGGCTGGTTATTTGAACGAACTGTTTGGGGAGCGAACCTTGTCTACACACGTAACGTTCTTCCACGCGAAAAAAATGTACATGCGTGGGGAAAGGATTCAAGAAGGTTGAGAGTGTCCAGGAAATGGGCACTCGATTTTTGTTTTTGCTGCGAAAACGTAGTACTATTCGGATACTGTTTCGGTTCACCTGACTGTTACACGTCAGTGTATGGATGGTTGTTGTGGTAAGAATCGCAGGAAAAAATATTGAAGATATCAAATTACTCAAAAAAACAATCAAAAAGGAGTCGAATATGTCTACAACATTTAACGAACGTCAGGCACTACATATGACATTGCAATCTCTGCTTGAGCAACGACTATCTCTAAGAAGAGAGTATATGGAACGAGACAAAGAACTGGGGGAGGAGATCAAGCAGCTTTTGCACCGAATCCGTGAGTTGGACGAGCAGTATGGTGTACCTTCCAGCACGGATGATCGGCAAGGAGAAACAACAAGTGGATCGGCGGTTTCCAATGATATACCGGCCAAGCAAGCAGGTAAAGCTCGAAAGCCGTATCAGCACCATGATTATCCCGGAATCGCCCGGGAAGTGGCAGCCATTTTGGAGGAAGCGGCAGCACCGCTGACACTGACAGAACTTTACGGGGAACTGCAAAAACGTCGGGCAGTCGAATGGGCGAATCCGTACATGATTCTCCAAAAGGCGCTGAAGCATTCAGAGAGAGTCAAGATCGAGAAGGAAGGCAGAAAACTGGTGTTTTCGATTCGGTAAATTCTCTGATATGAGGCCTTGCCAGGGCACCGGAAAGACTGCATGTAGTTCGTCGCCTGGATGACAGTTGCGGGCGGATCGCTGGTAACGGAAACGGGCGACGCAGGACCCGAGGAATGAAGAAGGGCGTCTGCTCTTTGATCGGTTGATAACGACAGCGCGTGGCAACCAATAAAAGGCGACCTCGGCCAGATCGAGACGGAGTGGTGTCCTTCTCGTTGCCGAAAGCGGCCCAGACTGGAAAGCAGACAGCTGCGCCGGATGAGTTCAATTCGATTGGGGAGAAAGAGGCACGCTGATGTTTCTTGACGGTGGACCTGGATGGTCTCCAAAACTGTTAGACCCCAGGGAAAATAACTTACCGATGCTCCACTAATGTGGAGATTTTTTATTTGCATGTTCGTCCTTGTTCGCATATAATACAAACAAATGTTCGTATCATTGGGAGTGAGCTTCCATGCTGTCTGACATCGAGCGAAAGGTTTTGCGCATTATCGCCAACTTTTCCGTTGGTCGTCGGCGCACGCCGACAGTGGATGAGCTGTGCGTAAAAACCGGGCGCAGTCGTAGCGGCGTGATGGAGGTACTGGCCGCGTTGGCTCGGGAAAAGAGTATCGAGTGGATGCGATCCAGCCCCGGACGACATCACATTGCTGGAGGCGTGGGAAAGAAGGGAGTCAATAAGCTGGAGAGTAAGATAGGATAGATAACATGTTTGCTGCAAGTCGATTTGTTCTGCCTATATCTTGATGAGATTGTACATAATTCACTTAAAAGTAATTAGATGCTGTTAGGTAAATCCTAACAGCTTTTTAATTTATGCACACATACATTCAAAAGTTCATTTGAATGTATAAGGATAATGGTTTATGATAATAATGATCAAACGATGGTTTGATTGTCGGAGGTGATTTCATGAAAGAAAAAGATACATGTGAAATTTATTGTTATGACGAATCCAAGGTTCGTCGTGTCCAAGAGACTCTTGGTCAACAAGACATCCCAACTATGGCAAAGATGTTTAAGGTATTAGCGGATGAAACACGCATGAAGATAGCGTTCGCGTTATGCCAAGAAGATGAACTCTGCGTATGTGATGTAGCCAACATCATCGGGTCTTCGATGGCAACGGCTTCCCATCATTTGCGGATGTTAAAAGAATTGGGATTAGCAAAATATCGCAAGGAAGGGAAATTGGTTTTCTACTCGTTGGAAGATGAACATGTACGACAGCTTGTTCAAATTGCTTCGACACATAGTCAGGAGGTCGTGACCCATGGGAAGTAATGCAGAGCAAAAAAAGGTCTATCGGGTTCAAGGTTTTACCTGCACCAACTGTGCAGCCATCTTCGAGAAGAACGTCAAAAACCTGCCTGGCGTTCAAGAGGCACAAGTGAACTTTGGAGCTTCGAAGGTAACTGTTTTTGGAGAAGCAACTGTCGAGGAACTAGAAAAAGCAGGGGCATTTGAAAATCTGAAGATTATACCCGAAAGTGAACGGGTTGAAGAAAAGAAAGAACCGTTCTGGAAAGCGCACGGTAAAGTAGTGCTTTCAGCTGTCCTTCTACTCTTTGGATACCTGTTGGGTCAGCAATTCGGGGAAGAACATGTCCTTACTGCTGTAGTCTATGCTGCTTCCATTCTCATCGGCGGCTATGAGCTTTTCATTAAAGGGATTAAAAACTTGTTCCGTCTCCAGTTCGATATGAACACTCTCATGACCGTAGCCATATTAGGGGCGGCGGCGATTGGTGAATGGGGTGAAGGAGCAACAGTAGTCATCCTCTTTGCGATCAGTGAAGTATTGGAGCGTTACTCCATGGAAAAAGCTCGACAATCCATTCGTTCGTTGATGGACATCGCTCCGAAAGAAGCGTTAATCCGTCGTGGTAGCGAAGAGCTAATGGTTCATGTGGACGACATCCAAGTGGGCGACATTATGATCGTCAAACCAGGGCAGAAACTTGCCATGGATGGGGTTGTAATCAAAGGAACATCCACCATCAATCAAGCTGCTATTACAGGGGAATCTGTACCTGTCACAAAAACCGTTGGTGATGAAGTGTTCGCAGGTACGCTAAACGAAGAGGGGCTTCTTGAAGTCAAAGTAACAAAACGGGTTGAGGATACGACGATCTCCAAGATTATTCATTTGGTGGAAGAAGCGCAAGCGGAACGCGCTCCGTCTCAAGCGTTCGTTGACCGATTTGCAAAGTATTACACGCCAGCGATTATGATCTTAGCACTGGGCATTGCTGTTGTTCCTCCGCTTCTACTTGGAGGCGGTTGGGGTGAGTGGATCTACCGAGGATTGGCGTTACTAGTGGTAGGATGTCCGTGCGCGCTGGTGATCTCCACACCTGTATCGATTGTCACTGCCATTGGGAATGCCGCAAAGAACGGTGTCTTGATTAAGGGTGGCATTCATTTGGAGGAAGCAGGACGATTGTCTGCAATCGCTTTTGATAAAACAGGAACTTTGACGAAAGGGGTACCAGTGGTTACGGACTTTATCACCTATGGTGGTCAAGAGAAAAATAAATTGTTGGCTATTGCAGCCGTCATCGAAAAAGGGTCCCAACATCCACTGGCTTCAGCAATTATCCGCAAAGCTGAAAACGAAAACGAAAACGTCGATTTGTCATCCGAAGTAGAAGAGTTCCGATCCATTACTGGTAAAGGGGTAAAGGCAAAAGTAAAAGGGGAACTGTACTACATCGGCAGTCCGAATTTGTTTTCCGAGTTGAATACTTCGAACCTAACCGAAAAAATAAAAGCCGAAATCGAAGGTTTGCAAAAACAAGGAAAAACGGTTATGGTACTCGGAACGGAAAATGAGATACTTGCCCTAATTGCCGTTGCCGACGAAGTCCGGGAAAGCAGTAAAAACGTAATTCAAAAACTTCGAGAGTTGGGTATAACGAAAACCGTTATGCTTACAGGGGATAACCGTGCAACCGGGGAGGCAATTGGAAAACGGATTGGAATTCATGAGGTAAAGGCGGAACTGATGCCTGAGCATAAGCTGGAGGCCATTAAACAGCTGAAAGCACATGGGAAAGTAGCAATGGTGGGCGATGGTGTCAACGACGCGCCGGCACTTGCCACTGCTGATGTAGGGATCGCCATGGGTGGTGCCGGAACCGATACGGCTCTAGAAACAGCCGATATCGCACTAATGGCCGACGACTTGACCAAACTGCCGTTTACAATTAATTTGAGTCGAAAAACACTCAGTATCATCAAACAAAACATTGCTTTCTCGCTTTTGATTAAGCTGGTAGCACTACTGTTAATTGTTCCAGGATGGCTCACACTATGGCTTGCCATCTTTGCCGACATGGGAGCGACTCTTATCGTTACGTTGAACGGATTACGCTTACTAAGGGTAAAAGAATAACTGTGTAAAGTGACTAAGAGGTTACGTCGGGACAATGAATTTGATCCGAAGGGTAACCTCTTTTTGTTTGGAACGATGGTTGCAGAAAAGATGGGGTTGAAGAAAAGTAAAAGGGAATGGTAAAAAGCGCCCTTATTTCAAGGCGATTCAGCGTGTAGACCTTGATATCCGGACTTGCATGTTATTATTGGGGGGATGTTTTTGATACGAAACTTCTAACTGGAAAATTTCTATCCATTTGATTAGTAAAAAAAGAAGGCTCCTCAACATGAAGAGCCGATAGCATTAGGAGCTATAAGATTTTTTCCATCGCCATCACGTCAACGAACTGGCCGTCCAGAATGCCCTGCTTTTCAAACACGCCGACTTCCCGGAAGCCCCTCTTTCGATATAGTCCCTGCCCGAGGCCATTGAAGGGGAATGTAAAGAGAACGATTTTATAGAATCCGTTGTTTTTCGCCTCTGTTTCTAATGCTTCGAGTAAATGGTTACCCACCCCACGGCCTCGTACACTGCGATCTACATAGACGGAAAGGTCAGCTACGCCGTTATAGGCACAACGATGAGAATAACGGTTCAAGGAGGCCCATCCTACAACTGATCCCTCCACTTCAGCAACAAGTACGGTATATCGACCTTGATGTTCTTGAAACCAGTTGTCCATATAAGTTAAGTCTTTTGTATCCAACTCCAACGTGGCAATCCGGTCCTCAATTCCCTGGTTATAGATGTGAAGGATGGACCCCAGATCGTGATGCTGAGCTTTCCGAATCGTAACCTGTTTCATGGCCTTTCCCCCAGTATCCTGTTTCGTTATTTTTGATCACAGTAGTTCTCTTTTTCATTCTTCATTTCTTCGATTTTTACATTACAGCAAGAATCTTTTTCGCTTTTCACTTCTTCAATCTTCACATCGCAGCAAGATCCTTGCTTTCCAAAGATTTTTTTCAACAAACCCATAGATATCACCTCCTTTAAATGAAGTAGAACAGGAATCCGGATAGGGTAGCCATCATCATAACAGAAGCCACGAAAGCAGCAACCAATCGCTTCTGAAAGATGGTATTCAACAGTGTTACTTCAGGCAAACTGGCTCCGGCAGAACTGATCATCAAGGCCATGACCGGTGCAATTGCCATGCCTTTGGCAATCAGGATCTGGGACATGGGAATCATCATCGACAGACGAACGTATAACGGAATTCCAATGGCTGCAGCCACAGGAACCAACCACCACTGGTTACCGCCAAACATAGAGGAGATCCATTCAGTTGGAACCACGCCATGAATGACCGATCCAATAGCGGCGCCAATGATCAGATAGGGGTAGACGGTTTTCATTAGCCCTACCGTCTCCGACCAAGCTGCTTTCCAACTGAATGTGTTCGTTTTTTCTTCAAAACCGGTCATAACCACTCGCTTCACAGCCTTTTCGAATCCAAGCTTTTCAAGGGTAAAACCGATCATGACCGACAATACAGAGGTAATCACGGTATAGGCTACAGCTACTTTGACACCCAGCATGGCGCCCATCAGCGTGATAATGGTCGGGTCAAGGACAGGGGAGGAGAACAAGAACACCATCACGATGCCAAAACGAACTTTCTTGTTCAACAAGTTCACGACAACGGGAATGGTGGAGCAAGAGCAAAACGGTGTGACAAAAGCAAAAAGCAGAGCTGCCAGCGCTCCCAAGACAGTGTTTTTGCCTGATAGGTACTGATTCAATTTGTCATAAGGAATAAATCCTTGAATTAGATTAATCAGGAGCGAAATAACCACAAATAAAAGGGTTAACTCAATGGCAATAGAGAAGAAACTTTGCAACACATCCCAAAACATGAACATCACCCTTGTCTTTTTATTTGTAAAATGCAAGTATTAAGCTAAAAAGAAACTACCCCAAGGGAGTAGTACAACACTTGTCGGTTTTGGCCATCGCCTCATTCAACAGCTTAATGGAACGGATGACAGTCTCTTTTTCAAACTCGTTCATATGCGAAAAGATTTCATCCAAGTAAGCGTTCATCTGCCGGTCGATTGTCGCGGCCACTTCTTTTCCCTCTGGTGTAAGGGAAAGGATATGTACCCGTCTATCTTCCGGATCGGGTGTTTTTTTCACCAGATTCATTTTCATCAACGTTTGGATCTGCCGGCTAAACGTTGTAATGTCTGTCCCCAACGCTTCTGATACTTGTTGCATGGATGGTTTGTGCTGCCGTTCGATTTCATATAAAATGTGGCTTTGAATCAAGGAAATCTCCCGGCCGCCTGAGATGCAGCAGTATTTATTGAGAAATCCGAAACGGCGGGTCATGATTTGGAATAGTTCTCGAAGGTTTTCCATGGAAAATCACCTCTGCTACAGTTATATACGTTTTATTTGCAAAATGCAACTAAAAAATTATCACGAAAAAAATTTGATCGATATCACATAATAAAGTGAACTTGGAATCAAAAATGCCCAAATGTGGGGGAAAGCCATTTTTTATATTGAAATAACCATATGGTTATAATAATATGATGTCGAGAGAGGAGGGTGTGGAATTGGACATGGACACAAAGCAATTAGTCAATGCATTGAAAGCATTAGCTGACCCGACAAGGCTAAAAATCATCGCCTTGTTAAATACCCGCAGCTGTTGTGTCTGCGAACTGGTCCCCATCTTTGGGATTTCCCAACCGGCTGTGTCTAAACACATGAGCCGTCTAAAAAGTGCAGACCTGGTGATTGAAACAAGAAAGGGGCAATGGGTCTTTTATTCTATCAACCAAGAACGGTATGAACAAGTATGTCATGCATTGGGCAACCTGCCCGATTACTCCCATGAATTTGAGAAACTGGGAGAGCAGGGTCTCCTGGTGACCTGCGAATAGAAAAAAGATGGGAGAGAGATCATGTTTGCCATCTGGAGTGCCTTTCTGATCTTCGCCGTGACGTTGACCTTCGTCATTTGGCAACCGAAGGGACTGAACATTGGTTGGTCCGCAACGGGCGGAGCGATCTTGGCTTTGTTGTTTGGCGTGGTAAGTATTACAGATGTTGTTACGGTAACCGGCATTGTATGGAACGCGACGCTTGCCTTTGTGGCTATTATCTTGATTTCGTTGATTTTAGACGACATCGGCTTTTTTGAGTGGTCAGCCTTGCATATGGCGCGGTTAGCAAAAGGAAACGGCCGACTGATGTTCGTGTATGTGGTTCTCTTGGGAGCCGCCGTTGCAGCCTTTTTCGCCAATGATGGAGCAGCGCTGATTCTTACGCCGATTGTTCTTGCGCAAGTGAGGGCATTGAAGTTTCCAGACAAGATGATTCTTCCCTTTATCATGGCCAGTGGGTTTATTGCGGATACCACTTCGTTACCGCTTATCGTCAGCAATCTGGTCAACATCGTTTCTGCCGATTACTTTGACATTGGATTCGTTGAATATGCGTCACGCATGATTGTTCCTAACTTCTTCTCACTGGGAGCCAGTTTACTTGTCCTGTACTTGTACTTCCGAAAAGATATTCCCAAGCAGTACGATCTATCCCAACTGAAACAACCCCATGAAGCGTTAAAAGTCGTTCGCCTGTTCCGGTTGTCCTGGGTCATTCTGGCTATCCTACTTGCAGGCTACCTGATGAACGAAATCGTCGCCATTCCGGTTTCGGTTACAGCAGGAGTGGCAGCCATCATCTTTATGTTGGCTGCACAAAGGAGTAAGGCCATTGAGACAAAACGTATCATTAAAGAAGCCCCCTGGGCGATTGTTGTTTTTTCCATTGGGATGTACGTTGTCGTGTATGGCTTGCGTAATGTCGGTCTGACCGACATGTTGGGGCAGTTGATCCAAACGTTTGCCAATCAGGGACTGTTTGCCGCAACGGCTGGCATGGGTTTCTTGTCCGCAGTCCTGTCTTCCATCATGAACAACATGCCGACCGTCATGATTGACGCGCTGGCCATTCAGGGGACACAGACGTCCGGCGTCATCCGGGAAGCATTGGTGTACGCCAACGTAATCGGCAGCGACTTGGGTCCGAAAATTACCCCCATTGGCTCACTGGCGACACTGCTCTGGTTGCATGTCTTATCCCGTAAAGATGTAACCATTACCTGGGGACAATACTTCAAAACCGGTATCGTTCTGACGATCCCGACGCTGTTTATCACGCTGGTGGGACTCTATTTGTGGTTGCAAATTGTTGCCTAATAACCGACATCGATAACATCGTAAAGGAGATTGAAACACATGGAAAAAAAACCACTCGTGTACTTTCTGTGCACCGGAAACTCTTGCCGCAGTCAGATTGCAGAAGGCTTCCTGAAAGCATTAGGCAGTGACCGTTATGAAGTAAAAAGTGCCGGTCTGGAAGCACATGGGCTGAATCCCCGCGCCGTACAGGTGATGAAAGAAGCCGGTGTAGACATCAGCAGTCAAACATCCGATGTGATTGATCCAGAAACCCTCGCTCGTGCTGATTATGTGATTACGCTTTGCGGTCATGCCGATGAGCATTGCCCGATGATCCCCAACAAGAACGCAGTAAAATGGCACTGGGGTTTTGATGATCCCGCGAAAGCTACGGGAACCGAGGATGAAATCATGGCAAAATTCCGTACCGTTCGTGATTCCATTAAAGCCCGAATCGAACAGTTCCTTGCTGAAGGCAAATAAGGAGGAACAACATTAGAAGCATCATTACAGTTTTAACGTATCTTCTTCAGTGCGGAACCGACAAAGGTAAAAGAGAACTACGCCAAATTTGAACTGGACTCGCCAGCCCTGCATTTTTTCCTGAATGTACGTCCTTTTTGAGAAATAAGGTGTACTAAACCACTTGGGCTTCCAAGTAGATAACACAGAAGATGTGGTTGCAATGGGGCAAAAGGCTCCGTCAGGAAAAGCTTCTTACCATCGATGAAATGAATACGACTTGCTTCTATACCGTGCAGGATAAAGTGCGGGAGTATGATCCAGATTGAAATGCATGGGAGATATTCTACACGAAGGAAGATTCCGAGACCGGGATTTATCTCTATGCTGTGCACCACCATCTACATCAGCACCAATTGAACCTAGTTCAATCACATACCCCTCTAGCATGAGGGGTATTTTACTAAACACCTCAGGAGGAATAATCATGCAAAAAGTCGTTGTCCTTGGAACTGGTCCTGCAGGACTTACTGCCGCAATTTATCTTGCTCGTGCAAACATGAATCCGCTTGTCATTGAGGGAAATGAACCAGGAGGTCAATTGACCCTGACAACGGAAGTAGAAAACTTCCCTGGGTTTCCTGAAGGAATTATGGGACCTGAACTTATGCAAAACATGCGTAAGCAAGCAGAACGGTTTGGAGCGACATTTCAGAGAGGGTGGGTAACGAAGGTAGACCTCACTAAACGCCCTTTCACGCTAACCATTGATGGATCGGAACAAATTCAAACGGAATCCCTAATCGTCTCAACGGGGGCTTCTGCAAAGTTGCTCGAAATCCCAGGTGAGAAGGAGAATATCGGACGTGGTGTTAGCACATGTGCTACCTGCGATGGTTTCTTCTTCAGAGGGAAAAAGGTCATCATTGTCGGTGGTGGTGACTCTGCGATGGAGGAAGCCAACTTCTTGACGAGATTTGCAACAGAGGTAAGAGTTGTTCATCGTAGAAGCGAACTTCGAGCCTCAAAAATTATGCAAGATCGAGCTCGTAATAACCCCAAAATTACCTGGAGTTTGAATTGTACCCCCATCGAGGTTATTGCAGGAGAAAAGGGAGTAACGGGTCTCAAAGTAAAACATAACGACACTGGTACTGAAGAAATCATCGAGACTGAGGGTATTTTTGTTGCGATCGGGCATCGACCAAACACTGCTTTCCTCCAAGGTCAAATCAAAACGGACGAAACAGGCTATATTGTCGTAACCCCTGGTACAACGGAAACCAATATCCCTGGAGTATTTGCGTGTGGTGACGTCCAAGACCATCGTTATCGCCAAGCGATTACTGCAGCTGGAACGGGATGTATGGCAGCACTTGATTGTGAGAAATTTCTCGAAGAAAATGCCGTTCACGATTGGAGCATGCCCGAACCGAAATCATATCAAGCATTGGTGGATGATAATATTTTCTTTGGTGGGGCAGCGGATGTTGAGTCCATGATTGAAAGAGAGGGAGTGGAAGTGGTAGTAGATCTACGTGGAGAAGCAGAGAAACCCGCATTTTCAAATCCTGATGTTCAGTGGATACAGATTGCACTCGGTGATAATACTATCACGAATCAGGATGTTCTCTTTAAACAAGCGATCGACGAAGTAGTGAATGCCTATAAAAGTGGAAAGAAGGTTGCGTTCCATTGTAATGGTGGGCGCGGTAGAACGGGAGCAGTAGCAGCGGGAGTGCATCTCACTCTTGGCTTAAGCACAACACTCCAGGAGGCAGAGGAAAAAGTAAAAGATATTCGTCCCGCAGTCAACATCAAACCTGCACAAAGAGAAGCTTTGGAAAAGTTGTTTGAAGCATGACGGGGTTCTCTCCATGTTGGGAAACAAGAAAATCATATATTTTCTTTGTACCGGTAATTCGTGCCGCAGTCAGATGGCAGAGGGTTTTACACGTCATTATTTTGGCGAAGATTTTGCCATTTATAGTGGTGGATTATATGCGAAGGGAGTCCATCCTCTTTCGATAAAGGTTATGCAAGAGAGAGGGATAAACATCTCCCAGCAAACATCTGACAGCATTAACTCAGAAATTCTGATGAGAGCATCGCTCGTCATAACCTTATGTAAAAAAGCGGAACGCTCCTGTCCGACACTTCCAAAATCGATCTACACGTTTCATTGGGGAATCGAAGACCCGGCAATGTTTGTTGGAAGTGACGAAGAGGTCACTTCAAAATTTCGGGAAATTCGCGATGAAATTGCAGAGAAAGTGAAGGCTTTAGAGAGAATCCTAAATCGTATAAAAACAGCTGAGGAGTAATCCTCAGCTGTTTCATTATCCGCAGCAAGAAGAGTTGTTTTCTTGCGCATTAGTTGTGCAGCAGGAAGAGTTGCTCTCATTTGTTTCGTTACCGCAGCAAGATTCAGAATCTTTTTCTTGGTTTTCATTAGTCACTTCTGTAATATCAACTCCACAGCAGTTTCCTTGCCCTTTCGCAGAATGACCGTTTACTAATTTTTTAATGAAGTTTGTCATAATAAATTCCTCCTAAACGTTTTTATTTGATCCCCGTAAGAAAAGGGGAATCAACAAGTTGATTGACAATGTCAAATACAACCGCGAATCCTTTTTCGATTGGCTTCACATGAAGATTGTCCGGGTTATCGTTTAAGGTGTGAATGTTCGTCGAATCAGGTAATGTAGGTTTTTGACCTAATCCGATAGTGGGAATTCCCTTTTGAATAAAAGCTACAGAATCATCTCCACCTGCGATCCAACGAACGTCAATACCGTGATTCTTGATTACATCTGAAGCTAGTTCGGTTAACCAGTCGATGGAAGCTTTATGACCGGTTCGAAGTGCAAAAAGCTCTGGCTCAAAGCCCAAACAATCGAGATTTATGACTGCAGATAAGGGTACAGGTGGGTTCGATGCAAGATGCTTTGCACCCCACAACCCAGACTCTTCCCCTGTTAAAAAAGCTACCAGAATGGTAAAGGGGAGTGGTTGTTCACGCTTAGCAAGCATTCTAGCAACCTCAAGCATGACCGCAACACCGGAAGCATTATCAATAGTTCCAGGGAAACGAACTCCTTTTGGATCATCACCAAGGTGATCGTAATGGGCAGTTAAGGCGAGGGTGTATCTTGTATCAACACCTGGAAGAATCCCTAGCACGTTTTTGCAGGGAAGCGTGTTCATTTCTAGGGGGATCTCAATCGAAACCTGAAGCCCCTGTTTCCCAGAAAATTTCTGTGCAAGAGATCGTCGGATGCGAAGTACGGGAAGTTTGTTTTTATCCGAGCCATGAACGGTTTTGTGAAACGACTCCGGTTCTCCCGATTCGATCAGAAGGGCAGCAACGCCCAGACTAGCGGCATAATTAATCGTTCCTCTTACATCAAAATCGTTCGGACGCTCAGGTATTAAGACAATTTTTCCAGCCAGATCTTTGGAGGAAACGTCATCTCCATCGCGAATGGTGATTAACTCTCCAGTTACGGACCCTCCGGATGAGAAGGGAGAGTATTCAGCAAAGTCAATTCGATGGTGCAATCCTTTCACGCCAATGGTAACAAAAGCAGGAGCCATCAGTCTGGAAGCCGGAACATTTACCTTTGAAAAGTAACCGTCTTCCCCAGCAGGAGAGAAGCCAGCGCTTTGTAAAGCAGAGGCAAGGAATTCTGCTGCCTTACGAGCTCCTTCCGTCCCCGAAAGACGACCAGAAAATTCTACGCTACTAAGAACGTACATGTCATGTATAATCCGATCCATCATGGGTATCTCCCTAGCAAGTAGCACATTGATGAACTTGGATGGTTGTTTTTATTTGGCTTGGTGTTTCCGCTTGTGTTAGCTCTTCTCTGTGCAACTGCCATCCTTTCATTGTGATGAAATTCAGTTTTCTTTTTTGATCTTCATAAAGCATTTGAGCCAGTACATCATTGTAAATCACAAGAATCAGCTCCTTTATCAATATTTTTTGATGAATTTATCAAAAAAAATTGATGAAGTGAAGAAAAAAAGAATTAGCAGCAGTTGTTGCGGCGGAAGATGCAGCAAAGCTCTTCAGAGAGAAGATGATTCACTTCGTCTGGATTTAAGGAGTAGTAGTTCATGGTACCATCTGTCTCTTTCATGATCAAGTTTGCATCCAAAAGGATCTTCAGATGGTAGGAAAGTTTGGATTGTGCCATATCTACAATCTCCGTCAAATCGCATACACAAACTTTGCCTTTCTGGGTTAGCTCATACATAATCTGAAGTCGCTTCTTATCAGCAAGAGCTTTAAACTTTGCTTCGTACCGCTCAAAGACAGCATCATTGTTGGTATGTAGGATCGGCAGCTCTTTTATCATGTGTGTCACCTTCATCAATTTTTCTTGATGATGTTACTATACTCCTCATTTTTCCAAAATGCAATAGGAAACATCAAATTTTTTTGATAAAAAATGCTTGCTGCAAATAACAGGTGTATAAATGTGGTAAGAAGTGAGGAGAAGGAAAATATACACGAAATTGTACAGACGATGACTCGGCGTATTGGACTTTTAAATAAGAACTTTTGTTCAGTGGATGGAATTGAGGTATCGGTCGCGCAAAGCCACATTCTATATGAAATCAACCGTCACCATTAGCCATCCATTCAACAGATTGCTGAGACATCAGGAATAGATGTCACAACAAAGTACCCCTGGATTTGCTCCAAAACTGTTAGGTCGGGCGAGTTAACTGGCCGATGCTCCACTAAAGGCGGGGCATTTTTTATTTGCATGTTCGCCTCTTGTTCGCATATAATACAAACAAATGTTCGGATTATTGGGAGTGAGCTTCCATGCTGTCTGACATCGAGCGAAAGGTTCTGCGCATCATTGCTAACTTTACCGTTGGTCGTCGGCGCACGCCGACGGTGGATGAGTTGTGCGTCAAAACCGGGCGAAGTCGCAGAGGCGTGATAGAGGTACTGGCTGCGTTGGCCCGCGAAGAGTATATCGAATGGGATCGTTCACGCCCGGACGACATCAAGCTGCTGGAAGCATGGGAACGGAAGGAGACAACAAGATGGGTCGGAAGATAGATGACTTGTTCGGTTCAATGCGAATGGTATTGCCGGAACATAAAGCAGAGATTCAGCGGATGAATGCGGAAAGAGACTTAGTAGAGCGGGTTATCGACGAGATAGACTTTGACGAGAACTGTTTTCGTATATATGACTCGACGCAATACGACTACGCGATTACCGTTAAGTGGTTTCGTGAGGTGAGCCGTGGCCTTGGCGTGTACGAGACAGCCTGGGGCGTAGTAAAGGAGATTGACGCGGACAAACGACGGTTCCGGTTGGTCAGTGATTGGGAATCGGTTTGGATTCGGGTAGAAGATGTCGTAAGTGTGACGAAATAATTACCAGTAAAAGTATAGCCGATATGATTGATACAATTATATCGGTGATGCTTAACAATGTTTATATCTCCGATGCTGCTGAATCAAGTTGACGGGCCTTTTGATGACGCCAGATGGATATACGAACCCAAGATCGACGGCCACCGGTTGTTGTTTAGCAAGATGGGCGGGGTAACCAAGCTCTATACACGGCATCAGAACGAATGCACTGGGCAATACCCCGAGTTGCACAGTGTCCCGCTGGATGGAGACGTGATCCTGGACGGTGAGGTATTTTGCGTCAATCAGCACGGCCAGATAGACTTTGAATTGGTGATGAACCGGTTTCATACTAAAGGGGCCGACAAGATTGCAGCGGCGATGAAACGGCAGCCGGTCGGGTACATGGTGTTTGACATCCTCTATTACAACGGGCGTGACCTTCGCGGGCTACCGTTGCTGCAGCGAAAGGAAATCCTTGATCAGGTTCTACAGGATACCCCCACCGTCAGCAAGATCCAGTTTATCGAAAAAGAGGGAACGGCGTTGTTTGAAGCTATCAGGCAACAAGACATGGAGGGAATTGTCTGCAAGCGAAAGGACAGTGTTTATGTCGGTAAGCGCTCGGCGGACTGGTTGAAGGTGATTAACTACCAGTATGCTGACGTCTATATTACCGGCTATAAAAAAGGGGAATTTGGTTGGCTTGCGTCGGTGGCCGACTTCTCGGGACGGCTGCGGCCGGCGGGAATCATTGAACTGGGCGTGCCGCCCATTCACAAGCAAGCGTTCTATCGTGTCTGTAAGCAACTGGTGACTGGGGAAGACAAGGAATTCGTTTACCTGGAGCCCCGGTTGCAGGCCACGGTGAAATTCCGGAACTGGACCAAGAGTGGGATGCTTCGATCACCGGTATTCGTGGATTTCGTCCTAACGAAGCATATTTCAGCATAGATACTAAATAACAGACGGTTTGGCGAAAAGAAGTTTATACAGAGCTTAATTGAAGCCAGTAACAAAAGAAGGGCAAGGGAAGAAAAATCATTAGAGGAATTATTCAAACGACCAATTCTTCACAGGCAAATCAACGGTAACGAGGTATATGTACCTCTAGACTTGGTGCGGTTAGGCTGGAAAGTTGAACATTAACAG
>NZ_JAGTPT010000018.1:0-94776 GCF_018195675.1 Brevibacillus sp. NL20B1 | reverse complement strand
AAGCTGGTAGTGGGTTTTGTATCATTATGTCTGCAGTCAAAAAAGCTTGCGTCCTTTTCGCAGCAGCTTTTCCTTGGGTTATCCTTTTGCCGGCTGCCAGTCCAGTATGTCGCGGACGACGACGCTGGCCAGAATCAGCCCCGCAACGGAAGGCACAAACGCGTTGCTTGCCGGGGGACGGCGCGCCTTGCTGATCGGCGAATTGGTATCGGCAATCTGGGTACGCACGTCTTCGCGGATCGTTACCGGAATTTCTTTGGAATACACCACTTTGACGCCTTTGTGGATGCCTTTTTTCCGCAGTTCGCGCCGGATCACCTTGGCGATCGGGTCGTAGCTGGTCTGGGAAATGTCAGCCACTTCGAACCGGGTCGGGTCCATCTTGTTCGCCGCCCCCATGCTGGAGACGATCGGAATGCCGCGCCGCTTCGCCTCCTGGATCACGTGAAGCTTGGCCGTCATGAGGTCCATCGCGTCAACGATGTAATCCAGCTTGTGGGCGAAAAGCTGATCGGCCGTCTCCTGGTTGTAAAACATGTTCAGTGTGACCACTTCGCACTCCGGATTGATCGCAGCGATGCGCTCCTTCATCAGCTCGGTCTTTGGCTGGCCGATGGTATGCAGGGTGGCGTGAATCTGCCGGTTGATGTTGGTGATGTCCACCACGTCCTTGTCCACCAGCACCAGCTTGCCGACGCCAGTGCGGGCCAATGCCTCCACCGTAAACGAACCGACGCCGCCGATGCCCAGCACGGCGACGGTGCTGTTTTTCATTTTTTCCAAGCCCTCGGGACCGAAGGCCAGCTCACAACGGGAAAATTGATGAAGCATGTTTCCGTCAACCTCTTCCTCTCACACGATCTGTACGACCCGGCTTCTCCCTCTTGCCCGCTGTAATGATCATTGGAAAAGTAGGAATCCCGGGCAAAAAAGGAGCCCCATAATGCCGTGCAGCTCCTGAAGTTTTGAACCTGCGCCTGGCAGGTGGGTGTCTCGCCCAACCGTTCCGGACGTCCACTCGATGGAGGCGTGTCCTCGCGGGTGGGACGGCAGACTCCCATGAATGTGTTTGTGGCTCAAAACTATTCGGAAGTCACGGGCATCGCAGGGCTATTCTTCAGTATAACCAATGTATCAGAGGCGAATGCGCCTGTGCAAGTACGCTTATTCCTGCTCGTCTTCTTCCTTGACCGTGGTGGTGATGTTCAGTTCGGCAAGCTGCAGCGGCGATACTTGTCCCGGTGCGTCCGTCATCAGGTCGCTGGCGCTTGCCGTTTTCGGGAAGGCGATGACTTCGCGCAGGTTGTTGCGGCCGGCCAGCAGCATGACCAGACGGTCCAGACCGAGGGCAATGCCGCCGTGCGGAGGCGTGCCGTATTCAAAGGCATCCAGCAGGAAGCCGAATTGCTTGCGCGCTTCCTCCTGCGAAAAACCGAGTGCCTTGAACATTTTTTCCTGCACGTCACGCTTGTAAATCCGCATCGAACCGCCGCCCAGCTCGTAGCCGTTGAGCACCATGTCATACGCCTGTGCCCTGATCTGTCCCGGGTCGGTTTCAAACAGATGCAGGTCTTCGTCTTTCGGACGCGTGAACGGATGGTGCAGGGCGACGTAGCGCTGCGCTTCTTCGTCCCATTCCAACAGCGGGAAGTCCACCACCCACAGGAAGGCAAACTTGCTGTGGTCGATCAGGCCAAGCTCTTCACCCAGTTTGGAACGCAGTGCGCCCAGCGCGTCTGCCACCACTTTCGGCTTGTCGGCCACAAACAGAAGCAGGTCGCCTTCTTCCGCTGCCAGCCGCTGTTTCAGCGCGTCAATTTCTTCCGCAGAGAAGAACTTGGCGATCGGCCCTTTCACCTCGCCGTCCTTGAAGCCCATCCAGGCCAACCCTTTCGCCCCGTAGCGGGCCGCGAATTTGCCCAGATCGTCCGCTTCCTTGCGGGAGTAGTGGCCGCATCCTTTGGCATTGATCGCTTTTACCTGGCCACCGGTAGCGACGGCACCGGCGAATACTTTGAAATTGCAGTTGGCCACGAGATCGGACACGTCCGTCAGCTCCATGCCGAAGCGGATGTCCGGCTTGTCGGAACCGTAGCGGGCCATCGCTTCCGCATAGGTAAGGCGCGGGAACGGCGTAGGAACGTCCACGCCAATCGTTTCCTTGAAAACGTGGGCGACCATCTGCTCCATCATCGGCAGCAGCTCTTCCATGGACAAGAACGACGTCTCGATGTCCACCTGGGTAAACTCGGGCTGACGGTCAGCGCGCAGGTCTTCATCGCGGAAGCAGCGGGCGATCTGGTAGTAGCGCTCCAGGCCGGAGATCATCAGCAGCTGCTTAAACAACTGCGGCGATTGCGGCAGCGCGTAAAATTCGCCCGGATGTACGCGGGACGGCACCAGGTAGTCGCGCGCCCCTTCCGGTGTGCTCTTGGTCAGGATCGGCGTCTCCACTTCAACGAAGCCGCGGCTGTCCAAAAAGTCGCGGAATGCCTTGGACGCCTTGCTGCGCAGCAGCAGAGCGCGCTGCATCTCCGGACGGCGCAGGTCCAGATAGCGGTACTTGAGTCGGACCTGCTCATCCACGTCGATCTCGTCTTCGATCACAAACGGCGGTGTCTTCGCATCATTGAGAACCTCGATTTCGGCGACGTGCACTTCCACTTCGCCGGTTTTCAGCTTCGGGTTGACCGCTTCCGGATCGCGCTTGACCACGGTTCCCTTTACGGCCAGCACGTATTCGCTGCGGACCTTGTCGGCGATTTCCCACGCTGTTTTGTTATATTCCGGGTTGAACACGATCTGCACGATGCCGGTCCGGTCGCGGAAGTCGATGAAAATCACTCCGCCCAGGTCGCGCCGTTTCTGCACCCAGCCATTCAGGACGACCTCCTGACCGATGTGTTCCTTGCTTACTTCTCCACAATGCACGGTACGGTATTGCCACGTCATCTTCGGTATTCCTCCACTCTTCATCTCTGCGAATTATACTGAACCATTTTGTTATGCGCGTGCCGCCAGTCGTTCGGCCAGCACGGCGGCGACCTGGTCGCGCTTTACTTCCTGCTGTTCGCCGGTCGCCATCTCCTTGAGGACGACCGTGCCGTTTGCCAGCTCCGCCTCGCCGATAATCGCCGTATAAGCGGCACCCAGCCGGTCGGCCTGCTTGAACTGCGCCTTCATTTTGCGATCCAGGTAGTCCAGATCGGCGGACACCCCGGCGCGGCGCAGCTCGTCGACGAGGATGAATGCCTCCTGCTTTGCATCAGGGGTCTGGATCGCCACGAAACAGTCAATCCCCCCACTCACAGGCAGCTGGACGCCCTGCTTTTCCAGCGCGAGCAGCAGCCGCTCAATGCTGAGCGCAAAGCCAATGCCCGGCATGTCTTCGCCGCCCAGTTCGGCCACAAGCCCGTTGTAACGGCCGCCGCCGCAGAGCGTTTCGACAGCGCCGATTTCCGCCATTTTGATCTCAAATGCCGTCAGGGTGTAGTAATCCAGTCCCCGCACCAGCCGCGGATTGACCGTGTACGGGATGTTGAGCGCGCTCAGATAGCCCTTGACCGCCTCAAAGTGGGCAGCGGACTCGTCGCTCAGGTAGTCGAGAATGGACGGTGCGTCCTTGGTCAGCGTCCGGCATTTTTCGTTTTTGCAGTCCAGCACGCGCAGCGGGTTGCGGTCAATGCGGGATTGACAGTCGGCGCACAGCTCGCTGCGGACGCCGTTCAGGTGGGCGAGCAGGTGCTCGCGGTGGCGGGCGCGGTCCTCAAGGGTGCCGACACTGTTCAGCTCCACGCTCAAGCCCGTCAGTCCCATCTCCTGGTAGAATCGCATCGCCAGCGCGATCACTTCCGCGTCAATCGCCGGATCGCTGGAGCCGATCGCCTCCACCCCAAACTGGACAAACTGGCGGTAGCGTCCGGCCTGGGGACGTTCATGGCGAAACATCGGGCCCAGGTAGTACACTTTCACCGGCTGGTTGGGCTGCCCGTACAGCTTGTGCTCGACATAGGCGCGCACCACGCCGGCCGTCCCTTCCGGCCTGAGTGTCAGCGCGTCGTCGCTTCGCGGATTGGAGACGCTGTACATCTCCTTTTCCACGATGTCCGTGGTTTCGCCCACGCCGCGTTGAAACAGCTCCGTGCTCTCAAACAACGGCGTGCGGATTTCCTGATAATTGTAGCGGCGGCTAAGGTCGCGGGCCCTGGCCTCGACGTACTGCCACAGCTCCACGGTACCGGGCATGATGTCCTGCGTACCGCGGGGAATTTGAATCCTTGTCATCTTGCCTGAAACCTCCATTGTCTGTTCCCGCAGGAACGTTGGTAAGCAAAATAAAAAATCTCCCGCCGCCCGACATGCCGTCCGGACATGTCAGGGACGAGAGATGGTTTTCCCGTGGTGCCACCCTGATTGGACTCCGACAGGGAGTCCCGCTTGTTGGCCGTTAACGCCGGCGTACGCCTGCCGGTTACTGGGATGGCGACCGAAATTGCGCCGTTTTTTCCGTTCACCGACGGTCCTCGGGGATGTCATTCGCCAGGCCGTTATAGAGAAACGCTCTCAGCCGCGGCGCTTCCTCTCTGGCTATCCGTCTCCTGGGTACTTGTTCCCGTCATCAGATCAGACAATTGATCTATCGTGAAAGCTTAATGAAAATCATAGCAAACCGCCAATCCGCCGTCAACAGGCGCTCGGTAAAACTTTTTCCACCGGCTACTCCGCCTGCTGCGCAGGTGCGGCTGCGGTCCCAAAGTAGACCTGATCGAGATCACGGAGCTTTTCTTCCGTCAGTTTCCGGTAGGTTTCGTTGTACGTCTTGGGGTCTTTGGGATTGGGCCAGCGCGTCAGCTTGCCGCTGCCGGGCGCCATCAGCTTGGACACGGCGCCGCAACCCAGCCCCAGGATAGTCTGAACTTCTTCCATGATCATGATATTGTAGATGCTCTCCCGGCCGTCAAGGGCGTAGCCGACATTTTCCAGGTTGCCGAGGATGTTTTTCTGCCGGTAGAGGTAGTACGGATGGTAGCCGTGGGCTTTCGTCCACTCCGACGCCAGCTCCATCATCCGGCTGATCTCCTCCCGGCTGGCTACCTTGTAGCGCTCTTTGTTTTGCGTCATCTCGGACGCCCGCTTGAACGAGAGGGTGTGCACCGTCAGCGAGGCGGGCATCAGTTTTTCCACTTCCCGCAGGCTGTGTTCCAGCTCAGCCAGTCCTTCGTTGGGCAGGCCGATGATCAGGTCCATGTTGATGTTGGTCAGCCCCATCTCCATGGCGAGATGGTACTTTTCAATTGTCTCCTCGACCGTGTGGTGGCGGCCAATTGCATGGAGCGTCTCCTGGGTAAACGACTGCGGGTTGATGCTGATCCGGTCCACGTTCCAGCGCTTCATCACCGCCAGCTTTTCCCGCGTGATCGTATCGGGCCGTCCCGCTTCCACGGTCAGCTCGCGCACATCAGCCATGTGCGGAAACGAGCGGTGCATCTTGTCGAACAGCTGATCCAGATCTTCGGCTGTAATGCTGGTCGGCGTGCCGCCTCCAAAGTACACGGAGGTAATCCGCATGTCATGCCGCTTCAGCCACTCGCCCAGCCGTTCCATCTCGTAATGCAATCCTTCCAGAAACGGATTGACGGAGGCGGTGTGGCTGCGGATGGCGTAGGCGGGAAAGGTGCAGTAGGCGCACTTGGTGGGACAAAACGGGATGCCGATGTAGACGGACAGCTCCCGGTCGATCCGGTACAAATCAGGCACCACCTGCAGCTGCCGGTCGACAATCTCCTGCAGCAGGCGGAGCTTGTATGGCCGGACCATGAAGTCCTGCCGCAGCCGGCGGTGTGCTTCTTCCTGACTGGCGCCGGAAGAGAGCAGATGATGCAGCAACTTGGTGGGGCGGATGCCGGTCAGGATGCCCCAGCCCTGCTCCATGCCGGTGAACTCCTCCAGCATGACCAGCAGGACGTAGCTGACCGCCTGCTTGGCGACTTTCCGCTTCCCTATCTCATCCAGGCCGGCAGTCTGTCTCTCAGCGCTGTGGACAAACCGGCGCCCTCCGGCCAACAGCTCGCCCTCCGCCGATACACTGCCGTCCCTTTCTGACAGAGCAATCCGGATGCGTACTCCCTCATCGCCGCTCCATTCGTCCACGTAGGCGATCTCCGGGTCTTCGTAAAACAAAGCGAGAATCAAGGCGATTTCCCGCTCGAATGCATGTCCTTCACATTTGACTTGTATCATCGGTTCCACCTGCTTTTCAGTATGCCACCCTTCATCTTATCCGACCTGAAAAGCCGGGTCAACCGAATCGGCCGGTGCAAAAACATCGCGTCATGAGTGCAGCTTTCGCCGCAAAGTCCGTACATCCCGCACGCTGATGTCGAATTCCCTCGACAATTCCACGTCGGTGAGCGCGGATTCTTTCTCCAGAAAATCGTGGAAATCGACAGAAAACAGACGCCGATTGGCTTCCTGGGCAAATGCTTCCTTGTTGGATTGTCTCACTTTGTTCTCCTCGCTTTCTCGATGTATGCTCCAATCCCTAGTATGGCCGCGTCCGGAGAAAAGCATAAGCGAGGCGGAGCCAGGTGTGCCGTTTTGAGCGCAACGATTCGCAATTGCAAAAGAAGTTTGTCGGATAATGCAGGAAAAAGCAGGGGAAAGGCCGAAGGTATAACTTGGCAAATCATGCATGCGATCGACTTTTACTATCATGGAAAGGATGTCTGACGTGTTTCAGCAACAAAAGATTCTGCGGACCATTATGGCGGCGGTCTGCATCGTATCGCTTCCCGTATCGGCCGCAAAGGCGGAGAGTTCCGTCCAGGTCAGCGTGGACAAGCTGAACGTTCGATCCGGGCCAAGCCTGCAGGATCAGGTGCTTACCACGCTGCCCGTCAACAGCGTCCTGCCGGTCCTTGCCGAGCAAGGCGAGTGGCTGAACGTCCGGCTTCCCGACGGCCGCACCGGCTGGGTGGCCGGCTGGCTGGTCAAACCGACAGCCCAAGCGAACACAGGACTGCTGGCGGAGAGCCAAACGACCAACCTCAACGTGCGTACTGGTCCCGGCCTGACGTATTCCGTCATTCAGACCATTAATCCGGGTACGCGCTATCCGATCGTGCAGCGCAGTGGGGATTGGCTGATGATTGAGCTGCCCTCACAGAAAAAAGGGTGGGTGGCCAGCTGGCTGGTCACTGAGCACCGCGCTGCCGATCAAGGGACGACGGCGCCCGGCGGCGTTAGCGGCGGACAAGCTAACGGCAGCACGCCGGCGACGTCTCCCGCCGGACAGACAAATCAGCAGGGGCGCGAGCTGATCCTGGACTACGCGCCGTACGTCTACCCCGTACCGGACTACGCGCAGCCAGCCATCGGACAGCTCCACAACGGCGAGATCATCACCGTTTTGACGGAACAAAACGGGTGGATCCAGTTTCCCTACAACGGCGTCAACGCCTGGATACCCAAACAGGGAACGGGCCAGACTCCGGCTCCAGCCGGCAGCGGCCAGCCAAATCCGAATCCGCCGCAGCCTGCTCCGAACGCCGGTGCGCCCAGCTCCGGCCAGCCGCAATCTCCCGCAAAGCGGACTGCCACGGTCCAGACAGACGGTCTCAACCTGCGCGGCCAGCCCAGCACGAACAGTCCCATCCTGGGAACGTTAAAGCTGGGGACCACGCTGACCATTCTGGAACAGCAGGGCGATTGGTACCGCGTCCAGACGCCGGACGGCAAAACCGGCTGGGTGGCCGGCTGGCTCATCAGCGTGCAGCAACCGGCCATGTCCGGTCCGCACGTCACCATATTAAATCCGGACACCAACATTCGCTCCGGTCCCGGCACCCAGTACGACATCATCAAACGGGTACAGACCGGGGAAAAATACGCGATCGTGAAAAAAGAAGGAGACTGGTTCCAAATCACCTTGAGCGACGGTTCGACAGGCTACGTCGCCGGATGGCTGGTGTCTCCGCAGGGCATGCCTCCCGTCATCAAGGGCAATGAACTGGTCGGCAAGGTGATCGTGGTCGACCCCGGCCACGGCGGCAACGACACGGGAGCGACCGGTTCCAGCTTTTCCACACAGGAAAAGACGGTCAACCTGCAGGTGGGGCTGCTGCTGAAAAACAAGCTGGAAGCAGCCGGCGCCAAGGTGATCATGACCCGCAGTGACGACCGCAAGCTCACGCTGCAGCAGCGCGTGGACATTGCCGTGCAGAACAATGCGGACATTTTCGTCAGCATTCACCACAACACCCATCCCAACTCGCAGACAAACGGCACGATCGTCTTTTATTACAACCAGGGCAATTCGAGCAAGCTCGCCTCGCTGGTGCAAAGCGAAATCGTCAAGGCGACCAACTACAAGGACCTGCAGTCCAGGTTCGGCAACTACTACGTCCTGCGGGAGAATCCGATTCCGTCCATTCTGGCAGAGATCGGTTTCCTCTCCAACTACAACGAAGAGATGCGGCTGCGTTCCGAAAAACAACAGGATTTGGCCGCCGAAGGGCTGTACAAAGGCATTCTGCAGTACTTCGCCTCCCAAAACGTTCAGGGAGGATAAGCGTAAGACCCCTTGTCCGTTTTCCATGGAGAAAACGGCAAGGGGGTTTTTCGTTCGTCCGCGATGCAAGGAAACCATTTCCTTGACATCCATTTCATGCAACCGTTATGCTGAAGACATACTCATCAGTATGGAATGAATACATGGTCGGAGAGATACGATGACGACACGCGAACGAATCATGGAAGCGGCCCGACGGTTGGCCGCCCGCCACCCTTTTGACAGAATCAGTTTCGCCGATGTGGCGAAAGCGGCCGGCGTCCACTGGACAGCGGTGAGACGCCACTTCGGCAGCAAGCAGGAGATGAGAGCCTGGCTGGCCCAACAGCAGGAAGACAACGTGCCGTCACTGGCCGATACGCGGACGCGCATTTTGGATGCTGCCGCCCGCGTATTCGCCCGACTGGGGTATGCCGGAGCATCGTTGGAACAGGTGGCCGCCGACGCCGGGATGACAAAGGGAGCCGTCTACTGGCACTTTTCTAGCAAAAGCGATCTGTTCGCCGCCTTGTGCGAGAAAAACCTCACGCAGCAGCTCAAGATGCTTACCCAACAGGCGGGTTCCGCCCTCAATTCGGCTGTTCCCGCACAGGGGCTCGCCCGTTTGCTGCAGTCGCAATTTGCCTGCGTGGAAGAGGGTCAGGGCAATCCGATGCTGTTTTTCGAATTTGTCACCGCCAGCCGTGATCCGGCGGTCGGCGAAGTTCTGCGGGACGCGTACGGAAAAATCATCGACGGCGTCAGCGGCGTCCTCGCGCAGCTGCAGGAAAGCGGCGTCGTTAAACGCGATGTCGCCCCGGACTCCTTGGCAGTTCTGTTCCAGGCGTTAATCAACGGCCTGATCTTGGGCTGGCTGATTGACCCGGACCGCATCCGCTTTGAGCAGGTGGTGCCCGAGCTGTCGAGAGTCCTCTGGGAAGGCCTGCAGCCCTCGGTGGACGACGCCACTGCACCCGTTTGAAAGGCAAACGGGTTTTTTTCAGCAACCACATACTTATTGGTACGTTATTCTCATACGTTTACGTATGTAAAACGAATAGAAAGGGATGATGGAGATGATGGAGATCTATGCGATCGCGGGGGCGACAGCAGTCATGGTGGCGCTTCATGCGCACAACCACCGGAAGGTACGCCGCGCCCAAATGGCCTTTCCTCCTCGCGGATCATTCGTCACGGTGGAAGGACTGCGCCTGCACTACGTCTGTCAGGGGGCGGGACAACCGGTCGTGCTGCTGCACGGCGGAATGCTCTCCGCCTGCGATTACGCCGGGGTATTGGAATTGGCCGCAGAAGCAGGCTTCCGGGCCATCGCGTTTGACCGGCCAGGCTACGGCTACAGCGAGCGGCCCCGGCGGGACATGTCGACGCCGGCAGTTCAGGCCCGCCTGCTGCGGGAGGCGCTTTCCGTCCTTCAGGTGAAATCCCCCATTCTGGTGGCCCATTCGTGGAGCGGGTCGCTCGCGCTTTCCTATGCTTTGACCTATCCCGACGAGATCGCCGGTCTCGTACTCCTGGCACCGGGGGCCTACGCGGGTGACGCCTATCCGGCCGGAACGGCGGACCTTTTGATTGGCCGACTGCTGCGCGTTCCCTGGCTGGGCGAATTGCTGGCCAACACCGTGCTTCCGCCGTTGGCACGGCTGCTCACCAAACCGATGGTCACGGCGACATTTTCTCCTGACCCAGTGCCGCCGGGCTACCTGGAACAGGCCCGAGCCTTGTGGTCGAGACCGGGTCAGTTGAGGGCCAACCGCGAAGACATTTTGGCCTACGTCCGTACGGTCCCGCAGTGGGAGCCGCAATACGCCGAGATTTGCACGCCGGTCGTGATCGTCGTCGGCGATGCAGATCCGTTCCACCCCGAGCTGCAAGCCGGCCGCCTGCATCGGGAGATCGGCCACTCCCGGTTGGTGGTGCTCCCCGGCACCGGCCACATGATCCCGGATGTGCGTCCGGATGCCGTGGTGGAAGCTGTGCACATGGTATTGAAACACAAACAGCCGAGCTAGGCTCGGCTTCGTTTTCTCAGACCGGCCGCCTGTCCCACGGCTCCACCTGGCCGACGACCGTGAACGGCCGGTCGTCCTGGATCGCCGCACAGACGCCAACGGTGATCTCCTCGTTGGTCAGCCAGCGGGAATCGTCTCCCTGCAGCCGAAACCCGAGCAGAATCCGCCGGTACAAACAGTTGGGCACGTCGGCGACGCGGGGCGGTTCCTTGTAGGCACGGCTGCCGCAGACGTGAAACAGCCGCCATGTCCTGCGTTGCGCCGACAGTTCCTGCTGAACCGCCGGGAGCGCGTGGGGAGCGGTCGAGTGAATCCAGGCTACCACCAGATCGATTCCGCCCCGCTCGCGAACCAATGACGCGACCACTTCCCGAAACCGGTCCGTCTGGTGATAATCGACCGGCAGCAGGGAGAACCCCTCCGGCCTGCCGGATCGCTCCACCAGGGCCTGCAGCTTCTTCCGGTCTCGCCCAATCACGGCCACATGGTATCCCGCTTCCTGCAGCCACAGCGAGACCCCGGCCAGCATGCCGCTTCCGCCGATTACCAACGCTTCACGTCCCATCGCCATCCCCCTCTCCGATTCCCGTACGCTTCGCGATTAACCCGGACCTTCCGCCGTGGAAGTCACGATTCCACGATCAGCGTGACGGGGCCGTCGTTGACCAGCCGCACTTCCATCATCGCACCAAACCGGCCTGTCTCCACATGCAGCCCTTTTTCCCGCAGCTTGTCGTTGAACAGTTCGTACAGCGGTTCCGCCTGTTCGGGGCGGGCCGCCGCCATGAAGTTGGGCCGCCTGCCCTTGCGGCAATCTCCATAGAGGGTAAACTGGGAGACGGACAAAATCTGTCCCTTTTGCTCCAGTACAGAGTGGTTCATTTTTCCCTCGCTGTCTTCAAAAATGCGCAGGTGGGCGATTTTTTCGGCGACAAACTCCACGTCCTGTTCGGTATCCTCATGGGTAATGCCGACCAGGAGCACAAGCCCGTGCTCAATCTGTCCGACGATCTCTCCCCCTACTGTAACGCTTGCTTCCTTGGAGCGCTGTACCACTACGCGCATGCATGATTCTCCCTTCTCTCTCAAATGAAGAGCACCCAATCTCTCGCGATCAGGTGCTTAAAATCCGCCGCACGGAATAAATGTCTTTGATGCTTTTGATTCGCTCCACCACTTTTTGCAGGTGGGCCACATTGCTTATCGTAATCGTCATGTGGATGGTAGCGAGACGGTTTTTGTCCGCTTTGCCGCTGACTGCGGCGATGTTGGTCTTGGTCTCCGCCACGACCTGCAGCACATCATTGAGCAGGCCGCTGCGATCCTGACCGGTGATTTCGATGTCCACGTTGTAGTTGTGCTTGGCGTCGGCATCCCACTCCACGTCGATCAGCCGCTCCAGGCACTCTTCCGTCAATACGTTGGGACAGTCACGCCGGTGAACCGATACGCCCCGGCCGCGAGTGACGAAGCCGATGATCTGATCGCCCGGAATGGGCGTGCAACATCGCGATATCCGCACCAGCAGGTTGTCTACGCCGCGCACTTTTACGCCCGATTCGCTGCGTGCGATCTGCGGGGACGGACTCGGTTTGTACTCCGGTGCGGGCGGGTTCTGTTCCTCCCGCTCCCGCCGCACCTTGTCGATCAGCCGGGTGACGATCTGTGCGGCGGTGATGCCGCCGTAGCCGACCGCAGCGAACATGTCCTCGTGCCCCTGGAAGTTGAAGCGTGCCGCCGCCTCTTTCAGGTTGGCTTCGGTCATCACCTCTTTTACGTCGTAACCGCGTGCCTTGATCTCCGCCTCCACCATCTGCTGCCCTTTGGCGACGTTTTCTTCCCGCTTCTCCTTTTTAAACCACTGCTTGATCTTGTTGCGAGCGTGGGCTGACTTGGCAATTTTCAGCCAATCCTGGCTGGGGCCGTAGGAATGCTTGGAGGTGAGAATTTCGACGATGTCACCCGTTTTCAGCGCGTAGTCCAACGGGACGATCTTGCCGTTGACCTTGGCGCCGATAGTGCGGTTGCCGACCGCCGAGTGAATCCGGTAGGCAAAGTCCAGCGGCACGGACCCTTTGGGCAGTTCCACTACGTCTCCTTTTGGTGTAAAGACGAACACCGTGTCGGAGAACAAGTCCTGCTTCAGCGACTCCATGAATTCCTGAGCGTTGGGCGCCTCCTCGGACCCCCCCTGGATGATCTCGCGCAGATTGCCCAGCTTTTCGGCAAACGAGCCCTGCACGATGCTTTTGCCTTCCTTGTAAGCCCAGTGGGCGGCGATCCCGATCTCCGCCGTCCGGTGCATCTCCCAGGTGCGGATCTGCACTTCCAGCGGTTCCCCTTTTGGCCCAATCACAGTGGTGTGCAGGGATTGGTACATGTTGGCCTTGGGCATCGCGATATAGTCCTTGAAGCGGCCCGGCATCGGCTTCCACAGCGTGTGAACGATGCCCAGCACCGCGTAGCAGTCGCGGATGTCGTTGACGATGATACGCAGCGCAAGCAGGTCGTAAATCTCGTTAAACTGCTTGTTTTTCTTGGTCATCTTCTTGTAGATGCTGTAAATGTGCTTCGGCCGGCCGGAAATCTCCGCCTCGATGTTCAGCTCTTTCAGCTTCTCCTTGATCATCTCGGCGGCCTCGTTGATGTACGCCTCCCGCTCGGCCCGCTTTTTCTGCATCAGGTTGACGATGCGGTAATACTGCTGCGGATTCAGGTAGCGCAGGGCCGTATCCTCCAGCTCCCACTTGACCGAAGCAATCCCCAGCCGGTGAGCCAGCGGTGCAAAGATTTCCAGTGTTTCGTCGGAAATTTCCCGCTGTTTTTCCTCGGACATGTGGCGCAGCGTCCGCATGTTGTGCAGGCGGTCGGCCAGCTTGATCATGATGACCCGGATGTCCTGGGCCATTGCGACCAGCATCTTGCGGTGGTTTTCCGCCAACTGTTCCTCTTTGGACTTGTATTTGATTTTCTCCAACTTGGTCACGCCGTCGACCAACAGCGCTACTTCCGAACCGAACTCTTCACGAATGCGATCCAGCGTAACGTCGGTATCTTCCACGACGTCATGCAAAAAGCCGGCGGCGATCGTCACTGCGTCCATGTGCAGGTTGGCGAGAATCCCCGCGACGGCTATCGGATGCATGATGTACGGGACACCCGATTTGCGCACCTGACCTTCATGCGCTTTCTCCGCCAGGCGGTAGGCGCGCGTAATCAGATCCATATCGGTTTGGGACAAATAGCTGCTTGCTTTATTCAGTACTTCTTCCACGCCGGTGCTCATAGTTCCCTTCCCTTATCCTCTCATACAGAAACTTCCCACGAAGCCGGTTCACCTGTTCCATCTCGTTGTAAGGGTGGAATTAATACAACATGTCTATTTCATACTATTATCTTGTATGTCGTTTGCCTTGTAAAGTGATTTCCCCGCAAAGTATGAAGGAACCGTGAAAAGGGTCACAATTGGACAGCACAGCTGTTGCGCCCTTGTCGCCAAGAAAAAAGCTCTCCGTCCGCTGCGAGGGACAGAGAGCCACGCTTGCTAGTATTGAACCAGTGACTTGACAGGGATGTCGCCCAGTTTTTGGCGTCCGTCCAGATAGGTCAGCTCGATGAAGAAGGCAGCGCCGACAACTTTGCCGCCCAACTGTTCAACCAGGTTGATCGTGGTAGTAATCGTTCCGCCGGTTGCCAGCAGGTCGTCTGCAATCAGCACGCGCTGCCCGGGCTGAATGGCATCGACGTGTACAGCCAGCGCGTCCTTGCCGTACTCCAGGCTGTAGTCCGCCTTGATCGACTTGTACGGCAGCTTGCCGGATTTGCGAATCGGCACAAAGCCCAGGCCCAGCGTATAGGCGAGCGGAGCGCCCACGACAAAACCGCGCGCTTCCGGTCCGGCAATCACGTCTGCCTGCAATTCGCGGGCAAATTGGGCCAATTCGTCAATCGCCGCCTTGTAGGCAGCCCCGTCTTTCAGCAGGGTGGTAATATCCTTGAAGCGGATGCCCGGCTGCGGGAAATCAGGAATCACGCGAATGTATGATCTAAAGTCCATGAAACAATTCCTCCTACCAGGTGACAGTCTCCACCTGTTGTTGAAAATGGTGAATCAAAGAGTCATATGAGGAAAGCAGGAGTTCTGTCGCCAGTTCCGCCTCTTCCTTCCACTCCGCATAGTAGCGGGAGTCATCCAGCGGCCGTTTCGCCGCATCCGGCTGCAGGCGGAAGCTCTCTTCGTCCGAGCGGATAAACTCCAGCTCCGCAAACACGGCCAGCATGCCGTCCAAGACATCCCGCTTCAGCTTCAACCGACGGGCCAGGGCGTCCAGATGTATCCGCTGGACGCAGGGGACCTGTAGCAAAAACTGGTACAGCGCCTTGAACTGCTCACGTCCCGGACAGGACAGCCGCTCCGCCCCCAGATCGGGATCGCCGAACAGACAGTAGATCCGCTCCGCCTGTTCGAGGCGGGCCAGCACTCTGGTCAGATCGTATCGCCGCTTCGGCAGATCGTAGAGCACGACTGTCGGCACGGCCGGCAGATGACCGTCCCACGCCTCATCTGCGACAACGAGGAGCCTTTCCGGCTGCCCCGCCGCGGCCAATCCAGCGGCCAGCTCATCGTAGCTTTCCCGCCGGAACAGAATGGTCAGCATCTCATGCCGGGCGGCCAACTGCCGCCACCGTTCCTGTTTGTCGCGGCACCCCCTCCAGTCAAAAACCTGTCTGTGCGGCACGGCGAGATCGCGAATCGTCAGCTGCGGCTTGCGATGGCCGTTCCACTCGTTGACAGACAGCTCCGCCAATACGTCAAACCGCGCTTTTGGCGTCACTTCGCTGACGACATGGGCCCAGTTGAAGCCAATGGCATCCACGCTGCCGCCATCCTTGCAGAGCGAGCATTTCAAATGGCTGTCGTCTCGGCCGATCGTGCGCATGCCGGACGTCTCCACATCCCGCACCAGCACCAGCGGCGTGGGGTTGCCCATCCCAAACGGCGCCAGCTGTTCCAACTGCTCCGCCGTGTCGAGACTGATTTCCGCGAGGTCCAAGGTGACATCCGCCTTGGTCAGCGGCACGAAGTCTTCGTCCGTCAACCACTCGGCGGCCAGCCGGTTAAGCTGTTGGCGCAGCGGTTCGAGATTCTCGATCGGCAGTGTCATGCCAGCCGCCATTGTGTGACCGCCGTAGTGGGGCAGCCACTCTTTGCACGCCGTCAGCGCTTCGTACATGTCGAAACCGGCAATGCTGCGGGCGGAACCTTTGGCCGTTCCTTTTTCCCGATCAATTCCAAGCACGATTGTCGGCCGGTAAAACATCTCCACCAGCCGGGAAGCGACGATGCCGACCACCCCGACGTTCCAGCCTTCCTTGGCGAGAACGAGCACGCGATTTTCCTCCAGGGGAAACTGCTCGCTCACCATCTGCACGGCCTCGTCGGTGATGGCCTGCACCAGTTCCTGCCGCTCACGGTTAAGGTTATCCAGAATCCGGGCACATTGCTCTGCTTCCTCAGGGTCCTGCGTCGTCAACAATTTCACGGCCGCTTCGGCCGTCTCCAGCCGCCCGCCTGCGTTGAGACGAGGTCCGAGGGCAAAGCCGACGTGGCCCGCGGTCAATTCGCTGTCCGTCAGGCCGCAAACGCGAATCAACGCCTGCAGTCCGATGTTGCGTGTATGATTGAGCCGCTGCAGCCCGATACGGGCGAGAACCCGATTTTCATCCACCAACGGGACGAGGTCGGCGATCGTGCCCAGCGCGGCGAGATCAGCCAGATGCAGCGGCGGCTCTCCCAGCAGTGCATGGGCCAGCTTGAACGCCACCCCAACGCCGGCCAGCATGTCAAACGGATACGGGCAGCCCGGCTTTTTCGGGTTGATCACGGCAAATGCCTCCGGTAACACTGCCGGAGGTTCGTGGTGATCCGTCACGATAACATCCAGACCCAGTTGGTTGGCAAATGCCACCTGCTCCACCGCGCTGATGCCGGTGTCAACGGTGACAATCAACTTGTAACCGCTTTCCTTGAGGTGGGCCAGTGCGTCTTTATGTAAACCGTACCCTTCCGTAAAGCGGTTGGGAATGTAGCAGTCAAACACTGCGCCCAATTGGCGCATGACATGAACCATCAACGACGTGGAACTGACACCGTCTGCGTCGTAGTCGCCGTAAATGCAAATCGGTTCGTTCCGCTCAATTGCCTGGCGAATCCGGTGCACGCTCTCTTCCATCCCGTCAAGCAGAAACGGGGGGTGAAACAACTCCGGCCCTGGCTCGAGAAAGGCACGCGCCCGCTGCGGCGAATCGATACCACGGATGACCAGGAGCCTGGCGATCAGCGGAGACAATCCGCATTCCCGGGCAATTTCGTCCGCCAATATCTCGTCATACGCGGCCAGTTGCCAGCGTGTTTTCGCTTTGAGCATAGGCCTTTCCTCCAATCCTCATTCATTATAGAGGAAAGGACGGGAGACTGACAACTGGCGAACACTTACGCCTGATCGTCCGGTGGCGGCTGATCATTCACCGGTGTTTCCTCGGGGCGGGGATCGTACGGGTTGACGTGCACAAACACGTCGCGTACGGCAGAGAATTGATCCATCAGTTCCCGCTTGACCTGTTTGGCGATCCGGTGGCCCGCTTCCACGGTGATGTGGGGATCGACGCCGATCTTTACGTCGACAATCTGGTAGTGGCCGTGTTCACGCGCGCGAAACGAATCAATCCGCTTCACGCCGGGCACTGCCTCGATGACTCGGCGCAGCTCTACCGTCTCCTCTTCGTGAAGCACGTGATCGAGCGTGCTGTGAATCGATTCCATCAAAATGCGGTAGGCCATCTTCAACACCAGCGCAGAGACGAAAATGCCGGCGATCGGGTCCAGGTACAAAAGCCAGGAGATCTCAAAGCGGCCGCCGAGGATTGCACCGCCAATCCCGATCAACGCGGCGAACGAGGAATAGACGTCGGAACGGTGTTCCCAGGCGTTGGCGATCAGCGACGCGCTGTTCAGCTTTTTGCCCAGATTATACTTGTAGCGAAACATCCACTCCTTGACAATCATCGAGCCGACAGCCGCCCAGGCGGCCGCCATGCCCGGCGGTTCCAACGGAGCGAACAGTGATTTGACCGACGCTGAGCCGATTTCTACGCCGACCAGCGCCAACAGAACGGAGACGATGATCGCCGCCACGGATTCCGCCTTTCCATGTCCGTACGGGTGATCTTCGTCGGGCGGACGCTCCGCGGCCCTTAGTCCAATCAGGACAGCCACCGACCCGACCACATCGGAGGCGGAATGGACTGCATCGGCAATCAGCGCCTGCGATTTGGCCAGCCAGCCGATCAGCAGCTTGACTGCGGCCAGCGCCAGGTTGCCAACAATTCCCACCCAAGCGCCAAACTGCGCCTTGGCCAAACGGTTATCCACAGCCATCGCCCCTTTCGCGGGAAGTATGGTGGAGAGAAAAAAACCGCGGGGAAGCTCCCCCGCGGTTTCGTCACTCAGCCCTCATTCGGAGCCGGAGAAAAACGCTTCTTTTTCATTTCCCGTTCTTTCAGGGCCACCCATACCTGAGCGGCAATGAAGATGGACGAATACGTCCCGCTCACCAGACCAAAAATCAGGGCCAGCGAGAAGTTGCGGATGCTTTCACTGCCCAGAGCGGCAAGCGCCAGGGCGGTGAAGAACACCGTCGCCACCGTAAAGATGGAGCGGCGCATCGTCTGCCACAGGGAGACGTTGACCAGGTGCTCCAGGTCTTCCACGGTTTTGGACTTCATCGTTCTTAGGTTTTCCCGAATCCGGTCAAAAATTACGATCGTGTCGTTGATTGAATAACCAACAATTGTCAAAATCGCCGCAATGAACGTCAAATCAACTTCCAGCCGGAACACGGAGAACAGCGCGATCGGAACCAGCACGTCGTGGATCAGACCGATGATGCAGGCGATGCCAAACAGCAGTTGGAAACGGATCGCGATGTATACGATGATCCCGACGCCGGCAATCGACACGGCAATCGCCGCCTTTCGCACCAGTTCACGGGCGATGCTCGGATCAACCGTCGCTTCCTGCTTGGTTACCTGCGGCCCGTACTTTTCCTTCAGCGCCTTTTCCAACGATTTCAGCTTTTCGGCGTCCACTGTCTGGTCAAAACGGGTCTGTGCCTGATGATCGCCATAGGGCGTCACAGGGGTGAAGACGGTATCCGGCACGTGCTGCTTGATCAGCTGTTCCACGTCGGATGGATTAAACTCCTTCCCAATGTAGATGTCGAGTCGGGTCCCCGCTTTGAAGTCGACACCCAGGTTCAAGCCCATAAACAGTGTGACGAGCAGGCCCAGGACGAGAATGATACCGGAAAAGAGGAAAAATTTCCGCCGGTTTTTGACGATGTCAAACTTGACAATATCTTCGTGTCGTTTAGAGCTCACCGATCTCACTCTCCTTTACCCCGAACCAGAACGGCTTCTTGATCATGTTGGAACGAACGAGCAGCCACAGCAGGAAGCGGGAACCAAACACGTTGGTGATGACGCTGACGATCAGCGTCATGGCCAGCACGATCGCAAACCCTTGGATGGAGCTTGTCCCGAAGTAGAACAGCACCGCTGTCGCGATCAGCGTGGTCACGTGCGCGTCGATGATCGTGATCAACGAACGGCGTTCCCCCGCACGGAATGCAGACAGGATCGTCTTTCCGGAGCGAATTTCTTCCTGAATGCGTTCGTAGGTAATAATGTTGGCGTCTACCGCCATCCCGACGGAGAGGATGAAACCGGCGATCCCCGGCAGGGTGAGCGTCGCGTCCATCCAGTCAAGCACGACGAGACAGAAGTAGGTAAACGCGACAAGTGTGATGTTGGCGATCAGACCGGGCAATCGGTACACCACCAGCATGAACACGATGATCAGCGCGGCACCCACGTAGCCGGCGTAAATCGTTTTTTGCAGCGCCAGCGTACCGAGCGACGCCCCGACCGATGTCACCTGCTTCTCGATCAGTTTTGCCGGCAGGGCACCCGAGTTGAGAATGTCAGCCAGTTCCTGCGCCGACTCCTGGGTGAAGTTGCCGGAAATCTGGGCGTTTCCGCCGGTAATCACGTTTTGAATGACCGGATTGGTCAGCATGTTGTCGTCCAGGTAAATGGCCATCGGTTTGCCCAGATTGGCCCGGGTAATGTCTTCCAGCTTTTTCGGGTCGGAAATTTTCAACGTCACGACGGGACGTTTCAGATCGTCGTATCCGACGCCCGCACCGCCCGAGGCGAGGTCGCTTCCGCGCAGCAGAACGTTGCCGTTTTCGTCGCGGAACTCCAGCACCGCCGGTTTGCCGATCAACTCGCGCAGTTCGTCCTGATTGGCCTTTTCCGACGCAATCTTGACGCGGATGCGGTTGGGCAACTCGGTCTCAATCACGGGTTCCGTCACTCCCCCGATGTTGACCCGCTTTTCGACCATGCCCGCGGTCGCTTTCAACAATTCCATATCCACTTGTTGGTTTGGCTCCAGCGGCTCTACGACGTAGAGAATCTCAAAGCCGCCCTGCAGGTCCAAACCAAGCCGGATGTTGCCTGCCACCTGCTGGGTCGTCGTGGTGATGAGCGTGGCCAACATGCCCACAACGACCAAAAACAGGAGGAATCTTCCCCATTTGATCATGTAGTAATACCCCTCTTTCCTTCCAGGGTTCGGTCAGAAGACGCAAACCAATATGCCCATTATAGCGAAGTGGAAAAAAACGTGTCAATTTTTGCTGGAAAGTAACACCATGGCAACCATCCCCTTTTCTTCGCATCAGCCAACTGTTACGAATGGCAAGGGGAAAAGTTTCACTGGGATTGCTTGTACATTTGCAGCATCAACCAGTTCATGTACTTGGTCGGTTTCAGCGACAGGATGTCGTTGACCAGGCGATGCAGGGGCGGAATGTCCTTGTATGCAGCTGTGACGCACTCCCAGACGTCCTCCGCCGTGACGTTTTCGTAGCCGAGCAGGGCGAATTCCTCTGCCTTGCTTTCGCACAGGCCGGCCACCTGTGCGTACCATTCCCGTTTGCGCTGCTCGTCCATCTGCTCTCCCCCTCAAAGTAGTCATGCCGCAAGCGGCACGTCCATATTCTTATAGTACGAACTGTTCACGAAATTTGGGCGGTAAAGGAGCCTGCCATGAGACAGTCTTTCTTTTATGGAACGGTCATCCTCATCATCGCGGGCGGCGTGACCAAGGTGCTCGGCTTTGCCAACCGCATCGTCCTGTCGCGATTGATCGGCGCGGAAGGGATGGGCTTGTACCAGATGGTGGTTCCCCTGCTGTACTTTCTCATCACAGTGACCACGTTTGGACTGCCCGTCGCCATCGCCAAACAGGTAGCAGAAACGGAGGCGGCTCAGGACAGCCGGCAGAGCCGCCGGTTCCTGCTGCTGGCGCTGGGGGTCGCCGGGGGTATCAGCCTGATCCTGTGCGCGCTGTTGCTTGCGCTGTCCGGGCGCATCTCACAAATGCTGTTTGCCGATGCCCGGGCCGATATCGTCCTCTTGGCCGCGGTGCCGGTCATCCCGATCGCCAGCATTTCGCTGGTGCTGCGCGGCTATTTTCAAGGCAAACACAACATGACGCCGACAGCCGTCTCGCAGTTGGTGGAGCAAGTGGTCCGCATGGGGACAGTGGTCGTTATGACGCTCGCCTTCCTGCCGTTTGGTATTCAATACGCCACCGCAGGCGCCGTCGGCAGCATCGTGTTCGGCGAAGCGGCCGGCCTCATGTACATTCTCTGGCAGTACCGGCGTTCCAGCCGCAACACGGCGGCCCGCATCTGGGAACAGCCGCTGCTGACTGTTTTTTCTCAGAGCCGCGAAAGCCTGCGCCAGTTGTTCAGCGTATCGCTGCCCGTCACCCTGAGCAGGATCGTCGGCTCGATCGCCTATGTGCTGGAGCCGATGATCGTGCCGTTTGCCCTGGTGATGTCCGGACTCTCGACGACGGTGGCGACCAGCCAGTACGGTCAATTCGCCGGGATGGCCGTCCCTTTGCTCTTGTTTCCCACGTTTTTAACCTATTCCTTGTCCGTTTCGCTCGTTCCTGCCGTGGCGGAAGCGTCCTATCAAAAAAATGCCCCACTCGTGCATCGGCGCATCTATCAGGCGATGCGGATTACACTCGTCATCGGAGCACCGTGTACCGTCCTGCTGTACATTTTTGCCGAACCGCTCTGCGGGCTGCTTTACAAAAACCCGGACGTGGGACTGCTGTTGAAGGAGATGGCGCCGTTTTCCGTCTTCCTCTTTTTTCAGGCGCCGCTGGCGGCTGCGCTGCAAGGGCTTGATTACGCACAGGTGGTGTTTCGCAACACGCTGATCGGCGCTGTTGTCAAGACGGTTGCGATGTTTGTCTTCACGATTCAGCCCCCGTTCGGCATTCACGGAGCGGTGATCGCGCTTAACATCAACATCACGTTGGTCACGCTCCTGCACCTCGCCAGCCTGGTCAAGGTGATCGGTTTTACCGTGAACGTGCTGGAGCTGTGCAAGATCGGCGCGGCGATGGTGGCGATGGGATACGCCGGTTCGTACATGGCTGCTCACTGGTTTGCCGACACCGCGACGGTCATCTTGCCGCTGCTCGTCTGCTCTGCCGCCAGCACGCTTTTGTACATGGTGCTGCTCGTGGCGATGCGGATTCTCGGCAAACAGGACGTCCAGCGCATTCCCTGGATCGGCGAGCAATTGGCCATCTTTTTCCCGCGGCGCTGATTGCCACGGCGCTGACGCCTTGGTACGTTAACGCTGCCGTTTGTCCTTGGTGTCCAGATAGATGATCCCGCGCTCGTCAATGCTGCAGAACGAGACTTCGCGGATGTCCTTGATGCCGTACTTGCGGATTTCCCGTTTCAGCCACAGCTTGTTCTGGCCGATTTTTCGCAGCGCCTCCTCCCGCACCTGTCCGTCCAGGATCAGCGGGATCGGCAGGCCCGAAAACGTCACCTCACCCAGCGGCTTTGGGTCCGGTAGATTCAGGTCTTCCCGGGTCAGCGGCTGCTTCGACTGTTTGAGAAAGACGCTCATCTGCCCGGTCGGTTCCATGAGGGCAAATTCCACGTCCGCCAGGTTCTTGATGTTCTTCTGCCGCAGGTGAACCATCAGGTCGTCAAAAGAGAGCCGGTTGCGCCGCATCGCGTCTTCACGAATCTGGCCATTTTCTATGATTAAGTCGGCCGAACCGCCAACCACGTCGCGAAACTTCTTGTTTTTCATCGACAGATACGCCATGCCGATTTCCAGCAGTCCGATCAGCAGCATCGGGACGTAGAACAGGAACGCCTGTTTGTCGATCTCTTCAATCGCCAGTACTGCCATCTCTGCCAACATGATGGAGATAACGATGTCAAATACGGACAGTTTCCCCAATTCCCGCTTGCCCATGAGGCGCAGCAGAACCAAAAGGAAGAAGTAGGAAAACAGGGTGCGCATCAGCGCGATTGTCAGATCTTCCATTTCCGTCGGCCTCCCCACGCAGAGTTTGTGGTTAGTCTCCGCGAGAGGCCGTACGTGTATAAGCGCCAATTTTGACTAAACGCACCCCGGCTGTGCTACAGCCACTTTCGCTTGCGGAAAATGTGCAGCATGGCAAAGGTCATGCCGATCATGACGACGAGGGCGATGATCAACATGTACGGCTCCGCCCCCGGGCCCAGCCAACTGAATGTGTTCATTCCAAACAGGCCGGTGATGAACGTCAGCGGCAGAATGATCGTGGAGATGATCGTCAGCACGCGCATCGTCTCGGTAGTCTTGGCGCTGATGATCGTGTAGTACGTGTCCAGCGCGCCGTTGACCAGGTCGCGGAACGTCTCCGTGGAGTCGGCAATCCGCTCCAGGTGATCCGTCAGGTCGCTGTAGAACGGAACGTTTTCCTCGGATATGTCAAACGAATAGCGTCCATTGACATTGGCGAAAATCCGCTTTTGTGGCAATATCACGCGACGAATCAAAATTATCGTTCGCTTCAGCGCCAGAAACTCTTCCGTGATCTCCTCCATCCTGTGCTCGAAGATCTCGTCTTCCAGCTCGTCGATCCGCACGCTGATCCTGTCCATGATCGGGAAGTACTCGTCGGTGATGCCGTCCACGATCGCGTACAGCAGGTAGTCGGGGCCGCGGTTCAGATAGGAGATGTTCCGGTGGCACATGGCCGCGATTCGGCCGATCGTGTTCATTGGCGATTTGTGAATCGTCACGATGTAGTTGGGACCGAGAAAAACGTTCAGTTCCACCGTGGTGATTTCGTCGTCGCTCTCTTCGTTGTAGCGCAGCGCATGAAACACGAAAAAGTAGTAGTCGTCGTACTTGTCTACCTTGGCACGCGGGCTGACGTGCAGACAGTCTTCAATCGCCAGCGGGTGGAAATCAAAGATCTTGGCAATGTACTGAAGTTCATTGTTCCCCACATCGTACAGGTCAATCCAAAGCAAATCTTCCGGTGACTTCAGCCATTCGTCCTTTTTGCTCAGGTCGACATCGTGGTACATCTTCTGCTCCGAGTGGTTGTAAAAGTAAGTCTTGATCACGCATTCCTCACCCCCCGTCTGGTTCCTCATCCATCATACGAAAATTCCTTCCGATGTTCAACGCGAAGATGAATACGCTGCCCAAGCCCCTCATATAGATGGTACAAACTGACCAGTGAGGAGGGTTAACCGTGCGGAGTGCTACCACCTCGGTATTTACAGGTCTCTTATACACGCTCGGTCTGGTGCTGACGGGCGCTCTCCTGGCCGCCCTGCTGCTGTCCTTTACCAACATACGCGAAAGCACCCTGCCGTATTTCACCTACACCATCAACGCGCTGGGCCTCTTGTTGGGCGGCTATGTGACAGGACGGCGCTGCGGAGGAAAAGGCTGGTACTACGGCGGGCTGACCGGTCTGTCTTACTTCCTGCTCGTGCTGTTGATCGGGTTTTTGGGCTTTGATGCGGCCATGCAGTGGAGCACCCTGTTGTACCTGCTGGGCGCGTTTGTGACAGCAGCTGTCGGCGGCATATTCGGCGTCAACTCCGTTTCCAAGCGGTACTAAGCAATTTACGGAAGGGTTTTACGTGACCGAAGCCGCGGGTATCACCCGGTCTTTCCCCCGCATGCGACAGGCAGCAAACAAAAAAACATCCGGCACCATTGAGGTAGCCGGATGTTTTCGCGTGGATGAAAACTTATTTCGACTCTTCCTTCGATTCCGCGGCCGGTTCGCTGGCGGAGACTACGTTGTTAACGGCACCGCGGTCAAACGTAACGTGGACGTTGTGGGCAATTCGCAGCGTGACGGTATCATCCGTCAAATCCTGAATCGTGCCGTGGATACCGCCGATGGTTACGACTTTATCACCCTTTTTCAGCGAAGCCAGCATGGCGTTGCGCTGTTTCTGCCGCTTCTGCTGCGGGCGGATCAGCAGAAAATAGAAGATCACAAACATGATGATAATGGGCAAAAAGCCTTGCAGTTGTTGCATGATTGTCCTCCTTTTTTCTTAGAAAGATCTATCTTCACTCAATCCGTATTGAGCGAAAAACTGATCGCGAAAATCGCGCAGCCGGTCTTCGGCAATCGCCTGACGCACCTGTTCCATCAGCTTTACCAGAAAATACAGGTTGTGATACGTGGTGAGCCGGACGCCAAAGATTTCGTCTGCCTTGATCAGATGACGGATGTAGGCGCGCGTGTAGTTTTTGCAGGTGTAGCAGTCGCAGTTCGGGTCCAGCGGGGTGAAGTCGCGGGCGTACTTGGCGTTGCGGATCACCAGCCTCCCCTGGCTTGTCATGCATGTCCCGTTGCGGGCAATGCGGGTGGGCAGCACACAGTCAAACATGTCGATGCCGCGAATCGCTCCCTCAATCAGCGCGTCCGGTGAACCTACGCCCATCAGGTAGCGCGGCTTGTTGGACGGCAGCAGCGGTACCGTATGCTCCAGCACCTCGTACATTAATGAAAACGGTTCACCGACACTCAATCCCCCGACCGCGTACCCGGGGAAATCGAGCGAGACAAGGTCGCGGGCGCTCTGCTCGCGCAAATCCTTGTACATGCCTCCCTGCACGATGCCAAACAGCGCCTGGTCATTCTGCCGGGTGTGGGCTTTCAGACAGCGCTCCGCCCAGCGCGTGGTCCGCTCCATCGACTGCTTCACGTAATCGTATTCAGCCGGGTACGGCGCGCACTCGTCAAACGCCATGAAGATGTCGGCGCCGAGCGCATTTTGTATCTGCGTCGCTTCTTCCGGTCCGATAAACAGCTTTTCTCCGTTCAGATGGGAGCGAAAGAAAACGCCTTCTTCCGTAATCTTGCGCAAATTGCTCAGGCTAAACACCTGAAATCCGCCGGAATCGGTCAAAATCGCCCGATCCCAGTTCATGAAACCGTGCAAACCGCCTGCCTCCCGGACAATTTCATGACCGGGCCGAAGAAACAGGTGATAGGTGTTGCTCAGGATGATGCCGGCACCGATCTCCTTCAGTTCCTCCGGACTCATCGCCTTGACGGTCGCTTGCGTTCCCACCGGCATGAACACAGGGGTGTCAATCGTCCCGTGCGGCGTATGCAGCTTGCCGAGCCGTGCCCCTGTCTGCTTGCAGGTTTTGATCAATTCGTAGCGTACAGCCAATCTGTGTGCACTCCTCAAACTCTGGATGTAATTCTCACCTATTATATAGAAACTGGCAGCTTTTCACAAGGAAAAACCGGGGGACAAGCCCCGGCATTACAAAATCAGCATGGCATCTCCGAAACTGAAAAAGCGGTATTCCTCGGCAATCGCAGTCCGATATGCCCGCAGCACGTTTTCCCTGCCGGCCAGCGCGCTGACCAGCATGACCAGCGTTGACTTGGGCAGGTGGAAGTTGGTCAACAGGCCGTCGATAATCCGGAACTCGTAACCCGGATAGATGAAGATGTCCGTCCAGCCCGATCCGGCCGCCAGCCTGCCGTCATGCATGCCGCCCACCGTCTCCAGCGTCCGGCAGGCGGTGGTGCCGACCGCAATCACACGCCTGCCTTCCGCCTTGGCCCGGTTGACCGTCTCGGCGGTCTCCGGCGGAATCTCGTAATACTCGGCGTGCATCACATGCTCTTCCACGACATCAGCGGTGACCGGGCGGAACGTGCCCAATCCGACGTGCAGCGTGACATACGCAATCTCGACGCCCTTTTCCGCGATCTGGCGCAGGTACTCCTCGGTAAAATGAAGGCCTGCCGTCGGTGCGGCCGCCGACCCCCGTTCACGGGCATACACGGTCTGGTAGCGCTCCTGGTCTTCCAGCTGCTCGTGGATGTACGGCGGCAGCGGCATGGTGCCGAGTTGGTCCAGTATCTCGTAAAAAATCCCGTCGTAGTGAAAACGGACAATGCGCCCGCCGGTCTCCGTCACTTCTTCGCAGACACAGCGCAGCAGTCCATCGCCAAAGACCACTTCCGTCCCCGGCTTTACCCGCTTGCCCGGCTTGACCAGTGTCTCCCAGCGGTCGCCGCCAAGCGACTTGAGCAGGAGCACTTCTATTTTCGCTCCCGTTCCGCTCTTTTCGCCGATCAGGCGCGCGGGCAGCACGCGGCTGTCATTTAGCACCAGCACGTCGCCCGGCCGCAGGTACTCCACCAAATCCGTAAAGCGGCGGTGTGTCAGCTCCCCTGTCCGCTTGTCGAGGACAAGCAGTCGCGACGCCGTGCGATCCTTCAGGGGATGCTGTGCAATCAGCCGCTCTGGCAGTTCAAAATCAAAAAGTTGTACGTCCACAATTCCGACTCCTCATCTGCAGTCCAACGAGCCGTGACGGGATCACCGCTCAATTGTCACATCCTGGTAGTAGTGTTGCAAGATTTGTTTATAGTCATACCCGTTTTCCGCCATCGCTTTCGCCCCGTATTGAGATACGCCGAGGCCGTGGCCAAAGCCGTAGCCGCGGAACAGGAACATCGGCTGCTTGCTGAGCGTGCGCCAATCGCCATCACCGCTGTAAATCAGGAACTGGTCGCTGTAGCCGTTGGCCGAGGGCGACTCCCAACCGTCAGCCCCGAGCACCGCCACGCTGCCGCCACGCGTGTACTCGCGCCGTTTGCCGTCCGCGCCCAACACCGTAAACGTCCCCATTTCCTCCACGTCAAACTTGGTGCTGCGCAAACTGCCGCCGCCCTGTGTGAATATGGAGCGGTGCGCGTCCGGCGACGACACCTTGAGCGTCACGCCGTTCGCCTCCATTTCCAGCACACGACCCGACGGCCCCCGTTCGGTGACGACAAGCGACTCCACTGTTTCGCCGACCCGCTGCGCTTTGTTGCGGTCCTGACTGGCGTTGACCATCGCCGCCACTTCTTGCCCTGTAAACGGTCCGCGCGTCCAAGCGTAGGCATTTTCTTCCGCTTCCTCCCGGATGATCGTCACCTGCGTCCCTGCGGGCAGCGTGGTGAGCACGCGGTGGTAAGTGGTGCTGGGACCGGACCGCAGGTTGGTCCCCTCCGTCGCGATCACGGCCTGCTTCAATCCCACAGGATTGACGCCCCCGTTCAGCCGGATGAGGTCGCTGCGCACATATCCCAGGGTGCCGTCCGTCAGCGCCACGTAGTACCAGCGGTTGGCCGTTTCCAGCGGTCCGCGGTCTTCACTGGGCACGGGACGAAGGTAGGGAACAGGATTGCCCCACGCTTCCGTGCCGTCGGCGGTCATGCCGCCTGCGTTGGAATAGTACAGGGATTCAACCAGTTTTCCTCTGTACCTGATTACTTCGCCTGCCGTCTCGTCGACGGCCTGGCGGATGTCGGCAGACTCGCGCCCGTACCCGTAGTACGCCTGCTCGTACACAGTGTCAGATACGTTGGCCACGCCGTATTTGTTCCCTTGGCTGATCGCCCTCGTACGGGCCAGGACAGCCTGCGTCTTGAGCGCTTCCAGCGGCCAGCCCGCAGCCATTTCTGATCCGACCACGCCGTACAAGTACTGCTCCAGCGGCAGTTCATTCACGACCGTCAGATGCCCGTTGTACTCGGACAGCTCGATTTTTCCCCGATACTTGCGCTGGTCCCGCTCCTCCACGCCGATCAGCGGCAGGGCACCTCCCTTTTTCGGCTCCACGATCAGCCTGGCTTGCGGCGAGAACGCGTATTTCCATATGGTCTCGGAACCGTACACGTCCTTTTTCAGCACCGCATACGCACGGCTCGCCGCTGCCCGGTAGGAATAGCCGGGTCTGGCCGCCGCCGCTTTTTGCGCCAGGCTCTGGACAGCGTCCTGGCTCACTTCGTCTCCGATCCACACGGCGTACTCCAGCTTGCCATTGTCCGCCACCAGCACCGGGTACGCCGGAAGACCTGCGCCAGCCAGCGCCTGCTGTGCATCCAACGCCTGCTGCCAACTGCCGAAGCGGCCCGCTTCCAGTCTCATCGGTCCTTTGACCGCCGACTGCTGCCCGGTTGCCTGAGCGACTGTTTGGGCCTGGGCTGCCGCCGCCTGATACGTGTCATACGTGCCGCTGACCACCTGGTACAGCGTCTGTCCGCCCCGCTGGACCGCCTGAATGGAAGCGTCCCACTTGCGCTGGCTGAGCTGCTGCGCCACTTGCTGAGCCCGGTTGAGGTCACTCGTTTCCGTCACCAGCAGGTGATATTCGTCGGTGCGAAAACGCGCCGCATTTCCCCCCAAGGCAGGCAGTTTTACCGCTCCCTCGCTGCCACTGAGCGTTACCTCCAATCCAGTGCCGCTGGTCAGCGTCACTGCCGGCACCACTCCGCGGTATCCTTGTCCAGTATCAATAAACAGCGCGACCCTGATGTTGGAGTCGGCTGCTTCCACGGGAACCTGTCCCGTCAGAAGCGTCGCCGACAGCAGGCCGGCCGTAAGGATTTTCCCCATCCAACGCTTGCACATGCCGCTCGTCCTTCCTCTCCGATGTTTTGTTGCGCGTCGAAAAATGGCATCAACTCCCATGTTTTTTGACAAAATCGCGATTTTTCCTGCCCCGTTTGCGAATTTGGAACCGGAAGAGGATTTTTACGGGAAACAAGAAGTAAGCCGACGTCGGATAAAGGACGTCGGCTTTTGTTAATCGGAAACCCGTACGGTTGTTCTAGACATTTGCTTCTATAACTATTTAGATTTGAAATAACTGGCATCGCCACCTTATTTTTGGTGGTTATAAAATTAATATCCCGGATCGTCATCATGAATAGTAATGACGGCACCTTGGTGACTATTTGAAACACGTTCTTTCAGGATTGGAAAAGCCGGAGTAAACATACCCACCGTTACAATCGTGATCAGTACTGCCGAGAAGATTTTCTTCATAAGGTCTACCTCCAATCTATATTCCTACTTACAATTACGTTGGCACAATTTCTCCAACATTTCCATAATTCCTTCAGACAATACTTTACCGAATTGACGATGTGCTACAAAAATAGAACCAATGCATTCGTTTACGTAGGCAAAGGCACCTAATTTCTGATAATACGAAGCGCTTTGTATCAAATTTTCAATACCTTCCTCGAACATTTCGTTTGCCAATTGATGCAGGCCTTTTTGTTTATAATACAACGCTAAATGTTCCACTTTTTTTGGTGTATTTATCTGTTGGGGTAAAAATTGCTCCTCTTTTTTTATCAGATCTTCTATCCCCTCATGGTCTCCAATTTGCTGGTACACTTCCAACAAATCAGTGGCAATGGCAATACGTGATTCGCGTTCCGCTTCTACCAGACATTCTTTGAATCCAGCAATTCCTTCAGAAAATTCCCCCTTTTTTACATGAATCTGAGCAAGATAGTATTTAGTTCTATTAGCATTTGCAAATGGGTTATTTACATACTTTTTCAAATACAACTCTGCAAGAATACAGTCCCCCATGTTTATGTAAGAGTTAGTAATTGCAAGCAGGGCAGAGGCCTTCAACTCACTTTCGGTTACGTCTTCCGCAATGCCCTGCCTGCACAGATGGATACAATCGTCGAAGTATTTGAGTGCATATGCTTGAAGTCCCAAACGGTAATACGCGATTATGCGCTCCGATGGCTGCAGATATTCGATGTACACCAACAGCTCTTTCCCTCTACGATATGTCTCCTCCAATCGGGAGAAGTCGTAGCGCTCGATCAAATACCGCTCGAACAACCCCTTCGCCAAATAAAAAGGGATGCCCCGCTTTTTCGTGCATTCGATCATCACGTTGTAAAGAGCCAGCTTGATTTCCTCGTTTTCAGACTCCCGAGCTTGCTGAAGAATGTAATCCAGCGCGAGAAACGTGTTTAGCCTCGGCGTTTCCAACAACTTGTTAGCCGTTTTTCGGACAATGTGTCGATTGGTACGGACGACAGCCTCGGACAACAACATTTTCAACGTCTCCGGTCGCTCAGAAACGCCCAAATAAAACGAGATAATCTTATCATATGGGATGTCGAGCGCGGACGCGATTTTGCAACAGGTGGAAAAACTGGGCCTCCTAGTCTCTCCCGATTCAATCCGGGCCAGTACGCTTCTGTTTAAACCTGTCAGCTCGGCCAATTCACTTATCGAGAGGTTCGCCTTATAGCGATACTCCTTTACCATCTCTGCAAACGACATTGGTACGCCCCCCAAACAGTATATAACCATTATCTGTAAATACTGTTGCCAGAGTACCATGAAAAATAATTTTTGTAAATATTTTGTTAATTTTGTTGAATTTTTACTGCTATATCAAACAAAGAGCCTGCTCTTCAATTGAAGGGCAGGCTCCGTCTTTCATGGCTATTTGAACAGGCGGAACAAGTATCCGGCCAACGACAGCAGAATACTGATCACGATGCAGGTGACGATCGGAAAGTAAAACTTGACGTTTTCCTTTTCCACCACGATGTCTCCGGGCAGGCGTCCGAGCGGCAGAAAGCGGCCGCCCACCTGCCACAACAGACCGATTGCGATCAGCACGGCTCCTCCAATAATCAGCAGTTTGGCTACCGGATTCACGCTTTCATCTCCCGACCAAAGTGTTGATAAGCCAACGGCGTCACCACACGGCCGCGGGGGGTCCGCTGCATGAAGCCGATTTGCAGCAGGTACGGCTCACAGACGTCCTCAATCGTCTGCCCTTCCTCTCCGATGGTAGCGGCGATTGTGTCCAAGCCGACCGGCCCCCCGTCAAACCGGTCGATGATCGCCAGCAACAGTTTGTGGTCAATGTGGTCCAGCCCGCAGGCATCCACCTGCAAGCGCTCCAGCGCTTCCCGGGCTATCTCCGCGGTAATCACGCCCTCACCCTGCACCTGGGCGAAATCGCGGACCCGTTTTAACAGCCGGTTGGCTACGCGGGGTGTTCCGCGCGAGCGTTTGGCAATCTCTTCGGCGCCGCCCTCGGTGATGCCGATCTGCAATATGTCGGCGGCCCGCGTAACAATAAACGTCAGTTCGGGAACGGTGTAGAACTCCAGCCGGTTGACCACGCCGAAGCGGTCCCGCAGCGGAGACGACAGCATCCCCGCCCGGGTGGTGGCCCCGACCAGCGTGAACGGCGGCAGATCCAACCGGACACTGCGTGCGCTCGGCCCTTTGCCGATGACGATGTCCAGGGCAAAGTCCTCCATCGCCGGGTACAGCACTTCTTCCACGCTGCGGTTGAGCCGATGGATCTCGTCGATGAAGAGCACATCGCCCTCCTGCAGATTGGTGAGCAGCGCGGCCAGATCGCCGGGCCGTTCGATCGCCGGACCGGAGGTGGTGCGGATGTTTACCCCCAGCTCGTTGGCGATGATTTGCGACAAGGTGGTTTTGCCGAGGCCGGGGGGACCGTACAGCAGGACGTGGTCCAGCGCTTCCTTGCGCATTTTGGCCGCCTCGATGAACACCTTCAGATTATCCTTTACCTGCTGCTGTCCGATGTATTCATTCAGATAGCGGGGACGCAGGCTCAGTTCCGCCGCATCCTCCTCCACATGCATCTGCGTCGTAATGATGCGATGATCCAACTCCTCACCCCCTCATTAACAGCGCAAGCCCCTGCTTGATCAACTGCTCAACCGGCGCGCCACCCTTGGCCGCTTCGGACAGGGCGCCGCGAATCGACTGCAGCTCGGCGTCGGAATAGCCCAACGCCGTCAACGCCTCCTGCGCCTCCTGTAGCGCGGACGCCGCCTTTTCGCCTGCCGCCAGTTCCGTCGCGGCAACAGCCATGACCGCCGACGGCGTGTAGCCGGTCAGCTTGTCTTTCAAGTCAAGGATCATCCGCTGCGCGGTCTTTTTCCCGATTCCGGGGAACTTCGTCAGATAGGAGACATTCTCCTGTTGAACAGCCATCACGATCTGTTCCGGCGTCGCGGCGGCCAGGATGGACAGCGCTCCTTTGGGGCCGATGCCGTTGACGTCCAGCAGCTTGCGGTACAAGTCGCGCTCCTCCCGCGTGGCAAACCCGTAGAGCAGGATCGCGTCTTCCCTGACGTGGTGATGGGTGTACAGCCTGGTTTTCGTCCCTTCGTACCGGACGAACTGGTACGGATTGGGACAAAAGAGGCGATAGCCGATGCCGCCGGCTTCGATGACGATGTACTCGGCATCCAGGTAAGCCAGCGTGCCTTCCACAAAATCAATCATCGTTGTGCTCCTTCCGAAAGGGAAATAAAGGCGCGGAACTGCGCGTGGGTGATGGCGATGCCCAGTGCGTCGGCGACGTCATCCGGCTTGGGCGTCTCCTTCAACCGGAGCAGCATTCGCGTCATCTCCTGAATCTGCCTTTTTTCTGCTCCGCCATAGCCGGTAACCGCCTGCTTCACCTGCATGGGCGTGTATTCGTAGACGGGAATGCCGGCCATCTCGGCGGCCAGCAGGATGACTCCCCTCGCTTGCCCGACCGTAAAAGCGGTCGTGACGTTTTTGTTGAAAAACAGCTTCTCAACGGCCATCTCATCCGGCCGGTATGTATCAAGCAGGCTCTGCATCGCTTCAAAGATCTGTTTCAGCCTTAGCGGCACCGGCAGGCCCGCCTCCGTCTGAATGCTGCCGTACTGTACAGGGCGCAGTTTACTGCCCTGTTTTTCCAAGATGCCAAACCCGACGATGGCAATGCCGGGGTCGATACCGATGATGCGCATGGGCCCACTCTCCGCGTTCAAGTTTCTGTTCCTACTGTACCACAAAGCGGAGAAAAAGCGAACGTGCATTTCCATCGGCAAAAGAAAAAGCCCGACCCTTTCACAGGATCGGACTGCATACGGCGTCACCTAGTGCTTGTTCAATCCCAGTGCATCCGCTTCGTCGTGCAGCATGTGCGCGTATTCGTCCACGCTTTCACGCATCTGTTCGCGGATCTGGTTGATCCGGCGATAGTCGAGCTTGTTGTGCCCCTGGTTCAATTGAACATACAAACGCTGGTGAAACTGGTCTTTGTAGCTTCCTCGAGGCATCGAAGACATGCTGGCAAGACCCCTCCTTAAAGCGCCGTATGAGAACAGTTTGGCGTGAGCATCAGCATGATATGATGGCAAGATTTGCTTCGCAAGCGGGATGCGCCCGGCAGCGCACACTATTACGCGGAGGTGTCCTGACGTGCGTAATGTCCTGATCGTCACATTATTCCTCTGCTCTGCGCTGCTGTGGCAGCCCCTCCAGACCGCAACGGCCGCACCCCCGTCCGAACTGCAGATTGTCGTCAGCGTCGGACCGAATGCCGACTTTTTGTCCACGCTGTCCATCCGTCAAAAAAACGGGCTGGCTCAAATCATCCTGCGCAGCCCGATCGGCCCTGCCAGCCCCCCTCCCGAACCCGTCAGGGCAACGGTCTCCATCGGCTCCCGCACGTTTTTGTACGGGTATGACGGCCGCCTGTACGACCAAAACCGGCATGCTGCCGTGCACTTGCCCAACGATGCGGCTGCTGAGCTGGATCGGTACGTGAACCGGCTGGAACAGGTCCACTTCGGCAAACCGCTTGACTGGAGCGAAGTGCGCCGCATGTTCAAACGAATGGGGTACGCCACCGTCATCGACTTGGAGACGGGAAAACAGTTTCGCGTGCAGCGGCGGGCGGGCAGCCGTCACGCCGACGTGCAGCCGCTCACCAAAGAGGACACCCGGATCATGAAAGAGATCTACCAGGGCAAATGGAGCTGGAAGCGTCGGGCGATCCTGGTGAAGGTGAACGGCACGTACCTCGCCGCCTCGATGCACGGCATGCCGCACGGGGCAGGCGCGATCCGCGGCAACCAGTTCCCCGGTCATTTCTGCATCCACTTTACGGGCAGTTCCACGCACCGGCGCAAGGAGCCGGACCCCAGTCACAGCCTGATGATATTGAAGGCGTCGGGAAAACTGCCGGAAACGGTGATGGCCGCCTCGCCGTACCAACTCGTGGACTACTTTCTCACTTCCTTGCACGAACACGATTTGCAGACACTGCGCATGACCACGGACGGCTTTGCGCTGCCCCCTTTTCTACAGGAGATTGACAATGTCAAACGGACTGAGGAGATCCAGACCGGCGATACCGCCGACATCCTCGCCGTGGAGATTCCGGTGCGCCTCGAATACGTCAACAGCGAGGGTAAGAAAAAAGAGGGGCGCTGGGTGTTTCACTTGTGCCGAACCGCCCCCTGGACCCCGTGGAAAATCACGGATATTTGTGCCGACGAGTAAAGGCTGCCCGCAACGGGTCAGCCTCCCATCTCAACTTTCTTCTTCGTCTGTCTGAAACTCACTGTACGTGGACAGCACGCTGTTGTACTCCGCCAGATCGCGGACACGGATGCCCCGTTTCAACGATTCCAGCTTATCCTTGGTCAGTTTTGTTTCCATTTTTGCGGTGTCGATCCGGTAAAACGTCTGCACCACCTGCTGCTCCGCCGGCAGGCCATTGAACAACGTCAGCACGCCATCGGGCGACAAGCCGAAGTATCCGTTTGCCTTGCACGACGGAGCCAGATCGTTCTCCCGCTTGTACAGGATCAGCTTGGCAGGATCGGACGCGATAATCTCCCACCCGCTGTACGCCACCAGGGCTTGGGCCAGTTGCTCGTGCGGAACCTGTTTGATTTCTTCATCCTTTACGCCGCACAGGTAGGTGCGAGCCAGCACCAGCTGGTACGGCTTGTTCACGGTCTCCTGTGATCCGCCTGTCTCCACAGCCAGCCAGGATAGTCCGCTCCCGTTTTGGTCCCGGATCAATTCTCCTGCCGCAATGCCGCCGGCCAAACCAACGGCAAACACGGCTGTCCACGACATGAAAAACAACCAATGCCGCCTCATGATACCCATGTACTCCTTTGTACCTGTTTCCAACTAGCATTGCCAATTTTCTAATAGGAAATACCCGGGAATCGCCAAAATTCTTATCTTTGCGACAACTACCCGTGGAAAATATACCCAATCCCCTACAGACGTGATACACTATGATTGCACGTAATCTATCTTTCACGGGAGGAATGCAATCCTATGAAAAAGGCACGCGTACACAGGCTGGCCAGCTGTCTCCTGTCTGCTTCCCTGGTTGTGGCGGCGCTTTCGTTCCCGCTCGTACCGGCAAGCGCCAACGGGGACTCCACACTGAAACTGCGCCTCTTGGAGACGACCGACCTCCATACGCACATCGTCAACTACGATTACTATCAAGACAAGGAAACGGACGAGTTCGGCCTGGCCAAGACTGCTTCGCTGATCAAAAAAGCCCGCGAAGAAGTGAAAAACTCAATGCTGTTTGACAACGGCGACCTGATCCAGGGCAATCCGCTGGGCGATTACGTGGCAAGGGTAAAACCGCTCAAGGACGGCGAGATTCATCCCGTTTACAAGGCGATGAACCTGTTGAACTACGATGCCGGCAACATCGGCAACCACGAGTTCAACTTCGGCCTGGAGCATCTGGATCGCAGCCTCAAGGGGGCGAAATTCCCCTACGTCAACGCCAACGTGTACGTGGACGACAAAGACAACAACCCGGACAACGACAAGAACAAGTTCACGCCTTATCTGATCCTGGAGCGCACGTTCAAGGATGAGCGCGGCAAGGACGTCAAGCTGAAAGTGGGTGTGATCGGCTTTGTTCCGCCGCAGATCATGGTGTGGGACAAGTCCAACCTGGAAGGCAAGGTGATCGCCAAGGACATCGTGGAGACGGCGAAGAAATACGTGCCGGAAATGAAGAAAAAGGGAGCCGACATCATCGTCGCCATTCCCCACTCCGGACTTGGCCCCGTCGAAGCGGGCACCACTCTGGAGAACGCCAGCTATCAACTGAGCAAAGTGGACGGCATCGACGCCATCTTGTTTGGCCACTCCCACTCTGTCTTCCCGGGCCCCGGCTATGAGAACATCCCGGGCATCGACGCAAAAAAAGGGCTGATCAACGGCAAGCCGGCCGTCATGCCGGGCTACTGGGGCAACCATCTGGGCGTGGTCGACCTGACGCTGAAACAGGAAAACGGCAAATGGAAGGTCGTCGAAGCGGAATCCCGGGCGATCCCGATCTACGATACTGCGAACAAAAAAGCTCTGGCTGACGTGGACACCTCCATCGTCAATGCCGTGAAGGAGGATCACGACAAAACCGTCGAGTGGGTGCGTTCTGCAGTAGGCACAACCACCTCGCCAATCCACAGCTATTTTGCGCTGGTCCAGGACGATCCGTCCATCCAAATCGTCACCAACGCTCAAAAGTGGTACGTGGAGAAAAACATCAAGGGCACGGAATATGAGGGCATTCCGGTGCTGTCTGCAGGCGCTCCGTTCAAGGCGGGCGGCCGCAACGGGGCAAGCTACTACACCAACATTCCGGCCGGCACCATCGCGATCAAGAACGTGTCCGATCTGTACATTTACCCCAACACGTTGAAAGCGGTGCTGGTGAACGGCGCGCAATTGAAAGAGTGGCTGGAACGCTCCGCCGGCCAGTTCAATCAGATCGACGTGAACAAGACGGAGGAGCAGCCGCTGATCAACGAAGCCTTCCCGACTTACAACTTTGACGTCATCGACGGGGTCACTTACCAGATCGACGTCACCCAGCCGTCCAGGTACGACAGGGAGGGTAAGTTGGTCAACCCGAACGCGAACCGGATCAAGAACCTCTCGTACAACGGCAAACCGGTCAAGGCGGAGGACAAGTTCATCGTCGTGACCAACAACTACCGGGCCAGCGGCGGCGGCAACTTCCCGGGTCTGGACGGCAGCAACATCGTCATCGACTCGCCGGACGAAAACCGCCAGGTCGTGATCGATTACATCCTCAGCCAAAAGACAATCAACCCGGCAGCCGACAACAACTGGTCGTTCGCTCCGATCACCAAGAAGGTAAACGTGACCTTCACCACGTCCCCGGACGCCAAACCGTATGCCGAACAGATGCCGCATCTCAAGTACCTGACTACGCTGGAAAACGGCTTTGTCAAATACAGCATCGACCTGTCCAAGGCAGCCTCCAAGTAACGCGAAAAAAGCTGATGGCATCCGTGCCGTCAGCTTTTTTCTTTTACCCGACAAATAGATAGGACCCCCAGGGAGAGCGCTGAAAAATCGCCGGGCCCGCTTCCAGAAACATTCGGCGCGACCGGCGCAGCCGCGCTTCCATCTGTACGAGCTGCAGCACACCGCGCATGGTGTAACCCGGCCGGTTGGCGTACACGCCCGTCACTTCGCGCAGGAAATTGTCCGGGTAGCGCAGAAGCTGGTGGATCATCCAGACTTGGGTGTCGCTGAGCACATTTACCCGGCTGTACGCCTCAATCGCTTCCACAAACGATTCGACGCGGTACCCCTGCATCAGCAGCATGCGCCCCATGAGCTGGACCAGATCGCTGAGCTGCATGTCGTGGCTCACGGTGTCCAGGTCGATCAAATAGCATCTTCCTTGCGGCGTGATCAGAAAATTGTGGCTGGCCACGTCCCGGTGGGCGAGCGTACCCTGTTTGACCACCGCAAACAGCTCCGACGCCAGCGGCAGTTTGTACGCCGTCTGCAAAATCTCGCGGCTGTCACGGATGACTTCATCCGCCATCTCCAGGATGATTTGTTCCAGCCGGTTTTGCGGGCCATGCTGTTCCACGTGCCAGATGATCCGCTCGAAATGCTCCAATCGGCTTTCCCATTTGTCCAGCAAAGCCGGTTTGCCTTCAAATGCATAGGGATAAGGGACGGGGAAGCCGCTGGCCGCCTGGTGAAATCTGGCCAGCGTCGCGGCCGATTTTTTTACGTCGGATAGCGAGGTGTTGTCGGCTTCCCGGCCATCGATCATTTTCATCACGGTGTAGTAACGGTTCTGAAACGGAAAGATTTTCTCTCCGCGCTCATCGGAGACGTACTGAACCGTTTGGTAAAATCCTTTCTCTTGCAGGGTATCGGAGAGTCGGGTCACCCACTCCGCCTTCTCCCGATCTTTGTAGCCCTTGATGATCCAATGGCCCCGATCCGTCTTGAGAAGATGAACATTGCGTCGGGGCTTTATCCCATAGATGCGGCAGCGGAACGCTTTTTCAAGAGAAAGAACAAAGGATCTGCTCATGTCCTGACACTCAGGAAGAAGAAGATTCATCGTGCCCCTGTTCCCAATTTGGCCACACTTCCTGAGCGGGCAGGGCCGGAATGGATTGGGAAGCAGAGTACGTCAACGGGGTCGCGTTCTCCTGTGTGCCGCTGTCACACTGACAATCTTGATAGGGCAAGTCATCATATGGACCATCGTGACCGCTGTCCCGACACGAGCAAGAGCTGGACGTCGAATCGCAGCACTCCCGATGATGCCGCTTCTTCTTGCGGCGGGTACGGCCCGGCGGACGCCGCCATCTCGACGGACTGTCTTCATACAGGTAATCCGGCGGCATCGCGTGTGGCGGCAGCATTTCCGGACCTGTCCACGGCGGCATCATGTTCGGCGAAATCATTTCCGGACCCGCCCACGGCGGCATTGCGTTCGGCGGCAGCATTTCCGGGCCTGCCCACGGCGGCCTTGCGTTCGGCGGCAGCATTTCCGGGCCTGCCCACGGCGGCATCGCGTTCGGCGGCAGCATTTCCGGGCCTGCCCACGGCGGCATCGCGTGTGGCGGCAGCATTTCCGGGCCTGCCCACGGCGGCATCGCGTGTGGCGGCAGCATTTCCGGGCTTACGCGCGGCGGCATCGCATTCGGCGGCAGCATTTCCGGACTTACGCGCGGCGGCCTTGCGTTCGGCGGCAGCATTTCCGGACCTGCCCACGGCGGCATCGCGTTCGGCGGCAGCATCTCCGGGCTTACCCACGGCGGTCTTCCGCAAGGCGGGCAGATCGGCTGCGTCGGACTCACCTTGGCCGGTGGAGCCGTCGGCGGAACCGGCCTCAGTTGAGGCGGCACAGGCGGCCGAATCGGTTGAATCGGCGGCTGTGGAGTGACCGGACGAGTGGGCGAAGGCACAACCTGCGGCGATAACCTGGTAGGCGGTGTCGGCGCAGCGTACGGCACGAACGGACGCACTTGGCCGGGGGGCGCAGGCGGAACATTCGGCCCATATGGTCTTACCTGGCCGGGCGGCATTGGCGGCACTCCTGGTCCGTATGGTCTTACCTGACCGGGCGGCATTGGCGGAACATTCGGCCCATATGGTCTTACCTGGCCGGGCGGCATTGGCGGAACATTCGGCCCATATGGTCTTACCTGGCCGGGCGGTATTGGCGGCACTCCCGGCCCGTATGGTCTTACTAGGCCAGGTGGCATTGGCGGAACATTCGGCCCGTATGGTCTTACTAGGCCGGGCGGCATTGGCGGCACATTCGGTCCATACGGTCCAATATCGCCGAACGGCGCGGGCAGTTCAGACGGCTCGGAAGGCAGGGCCTGCGGCGCTTCTTGTTCTGCTTCGATTTCCACTTCGCGCTCTTGCCCGATGTCTGTGTCCATCTCTGGTTCTGTTCCTGGTTCCGCTCCCGGTTCGGTTCCCAGTTCCGTTTCCGGTTCTGTTTCCGGTTTCAGCTCCTGATCCGTGTCTTCCTCCGGCGGCTCCATCGGCCGCATCTCGATTTGCTGCGGCACCTCCGGCTCCATTTGTTCTTCCTTGATCGGCTTTTCTTTAACCCGGGGAGATTCCTGCGATGATGACGTCCTGTTTTTCTGCGGCCGTACCGGCACGCGCTTGGACGGGATTTTTACCCGCATGCCGGGATAAATCAAGTCAGGGTTTTTTATCTGGCTGTTCAGGCGAAGCAGTTCTTTAAAATCGACGCCGTATTTTTTGGCGATTTTCCACATGGTGTCGCCTCGTTGAACTACGTGGATTTTCACAGTTTCTCCTCCCTCTCGGAAACTCCTTTTCATGGTATGCACCCATGGGCGTTTTGCTCACCCCGGCAAAAAAGGGCGTTCGCCCATCTTGCGGAGCGCACGAAAAAACGGCTGTTTGACGTGTCGTCAAACAACCGTTCCGATGGGAGTTTTCTGCAGCAGTGCAGTGAAACTGCCGCTTTCCTCCACGCACTTGCCACGCTTTCACCTTTTTTCTCCAACGCGGACACCATGCTTGAACCGCTCAGAAGGTCCCCGGCATTTTCCTCTTCTACATATGGCTTACTCCTTGTAAATGGCCTTCAGATAAAACGGATACGTGCCGAGCTGGCGGACCTGGCAGCCAAGTGCCTCAATCTCGGCAAACGCGCCGGGAAGCAGCACATCGTCCATTCTTTGTTCGATGTCAATCACGAACAGGTAGCTGCCCAATCCCTTTTTGGTCGGGCGGGATTCGATGCGGGACAGGTTGATCTTGCGCCAGGCAAACGCGGCCAGCACCTGGTAGAGGGCGCCCGGAAAATCTTCTGGAAGCGTGACCAGGATGGTCGTCTTTTCCCTGTCAGACGGGGGCATCTCCAGCGGTTCGCGACCGACGAGGACAAAACGGGTATAGTTGTTGGAATAGTCTTGAATCTCCTGCTGAGCAAACGACAGCGGGTAGATTTCCGGATTGAGCCGCGTCCCGATCGCCGCCCACGGTTCCTCCGGATGCTCGCTGACGATCTGTGCCGCCTGCGCCGTGCTGTTGGTGTACTCAATTTCAGCGTGGGGCAGGTGCTTGCGGAGAAAATTGTGACACTGGGCGATGGCGTGCGGGTGCGACAAAATCCGGGTAATGGCTTCGAGCGGCAGGATGTCGTCCCGCTTGGCCACCAGCAAGTGCTGTGATATTGGCAGCGCCAGTTCGGCCAAAATCGGCAGGTCCACCTCGTGAATCAACCAGTCCATGGCCGCGTTGACGGTGCCTTCAATCGTGTTTTCCACCGGCACCACGCCGTAGTCTGCCTCTCCTGTGGCAGCGGCGTTCAGAACGTCGATGATGCTCGGACACGCCAAGTAACGAAACGGCCGACGCGCCGTCAACGCGCGGGCCGCTTCTTCTGAAAATGTTCCGCGCGGTCCGAGAAAAGCCAATCGTTTCTCCATGACAATACTCCTATCCGCATTCTCTATCTGGTCGAGATTGTCACCTGTGCGCCATGCTCATCGGGTCTTAACCGCATCGTCCGGTAGGAAACGCCGTGCTTTTGCATCACACTGTCGACAAACGCCTGCAGCTTTTCCCGCTCCGCGTCCGTCGAGTAGAAGCAGAGCATCGTCGGTCCCGCGCCGCTCAGCGCCGCACCCAGTGCGCCGTTGCGAGACGCCCCGTCCAGGATTTCACGCAGGCCGGGGACAAGCGCAGCCCGGTACGGCTGATGCAGCCGATCCCCCATCGCCTGACCCAACAGGTCCAATCTGCCTTGGGCCAAAGCGGCCACCAGCAAACTGCTATGACCAACATTATATATGACATCCGGTTTGCTGTACACATCAGGCAGGACATGGCGCGCCTTTTCCGTCGACAGCGGATAGTCAGGGATGATTACGAGCGTATGCAGCCCCTCCGGGGGAGCAAGGCGGACGTAAGGGATCGGCTCCTCGTCCCGCTCCGGCATCGTCGCCACCACAATGCCGCCGAACAGCGACGCCCCCACGTTGTCCGGATGGCCTTCCAGCCGGGTGGCGATGGCAAACAGCCGCTCCCGGTCAAACGGCTCTCCGGCCAGCTTGTTGGCGGCGACGAGTGCGCCGACGATCGCCGCGGCGCTGCTGCCAAGCCCCCGCGTCAGCGGCGCTTCCGTCGTTGCGCGGATATACAGTTCAGGGACGGGCAGCCCCGCTTCCGCAAACAGTCCTGCGGCCACCTGGTACAGCAGGTTCCCCTTGTCCGCGGGCAGCCCCTCCAGTTCCTCGCCGATCAGCACGATTTCCGTCGTCTCGCTGAGCGCCATCTCCACTGTGGAGTACAATTGAAAGGCCATGCCCACGGCATCGAAGCCCGGTCCCAGGTTGGCGGTGCTGGCGGGGACGGTGACCCGCACGAGAGGACGGTTCATCACGAAACGCCTCCCGCATTTTCGCGAATCAACGCCATCACCGCGTCACGCGTCGCCGGCACGGAGCGCGGTTCTTCCCCTACCAGCTTGAGGGCGGTATTGGGATCTTTCAGTCCGTTGCCCGTCAGCACGCATGCGATCGTCAGGCCCTGCTCCAATCTGCCCGCCTCGCGCAGCTTGATCACGCCGGCCAGGGAAGCGGCCGATGCCGGTTCGCAGAAGATGCCTTCGCTTTTCGCGAGCAAATGGTAGGCGTGCAGAATTTCCTCGTCGGTCACGCTGTCCACCAGACCGTCCGATTCGGCGATGGCCGCCAGCGCTCCATCCTTGCTCGCCGGGTTGCCGATGCGAATCGCCGTGGCAATCGTCTCCGGATTGGGCACGGGATGGCCGAGGACCAGCGGCGCCGCTCCCGCCGCCTGAAAGCCGAACATGCGCGGCAGTTGTGCCGTTTTTCCGGCTGCGTGGTACTCCTTGAAGCCCTTCCAGTATGCCGTGATGTTGCCGGCGTTGCCCACCGGAATGGCGAGAATGTCCGGGGAGGTGCCAAGCGCGTCGCAAATTTCAAACGCGGCGGTTTTTTGCCCCTCGATCCGGTACGGGTTGACCGAGTTGACCAGCGTGATCGGCTCAGCAGCGGTGATGTCGCGGACGATGCGCAGCGCTTCGTCAAAGTTCCCGTCGATGGCGATAACCTCCGCTCCGTAGGCGATCGCCTGCGCCAGTTTGCCCAGCGCGATGTTGCCGCTCGGGATCAGCACGATGCAGCGCAGCCCGGCGCGGGCGGCGTAGGCAGCGGCAGCAGCAGAGGTATTGCCGGTGGAGGCGCACATGATGGTGGTGCTGCCTTCTTCCAGCGCTTTGGCGACGGCCATCACCATGCCGCGGTCTTTAAACGAGCCGGTCGGATTCAGCCCTTCATACTTGAAGTACAGCTCTACACCCAATTGCCGGGAGAGAGACGGAGCGTATATCAGTGGCGTGTTGCCCTCGTGAAGGCTGACATGCGGAGTCTTTTCCGTCACCGGCAGAAACTGGCGGTACCGGGCGATGATGCCGGATTGCCGGTCGGCCTGAACAGACGATTGCCATTGGCTCATGCCTGCTCGCCTCCTTCCACGCGGTAGCAGCTTTTCACTTCGCTCACGATCTCCAGTTCTTCCATGCCCTGCAGCACCTCGTCCATGTCTCCCTTCGACGCCAGATGCGTCACGATGATGATTTCCGCCTGTTCACCGTTGTTGTACGGCTGCTGCAGCACCTGCTCCAGCGAGATGTTCTTGTCCGCCAACAGCTGTGTAATCTGCGCCAGTACACCGCGCTTGTCGGCCACGACGATGCGGAGGAAATATTTTGATAATTTCTGCTTGTCATCCTTGAGAATCTTTTCTTTGTATGGAGCGACCATGCCCCGTCCGTTTACACCCAGCTTCATGTTTTTCACCACCGTCACCAAGTCCGACACGACGGCCGTTGCCGTCGGAAGTTCGCCTGCACCCGGACCGTAAAACATGGTCTCGCCCACTGCTTCCCCGTGCACGTAGACGGCGTTGAACACTCCGTTGACCGATGCCAGCGGGTGACTCTTGGCGACCATTGTCGGCTGTACACTTACCTCGATTGCTTCGCCGTCCCGACGGGCCAGACCCAGGAGCTTCACCTCGTAGCCCAGCTTTTTGCCGTAGGCGATGTCTTCCTTGGTCACCCCGCTGATGCCTTTGACGTCCACATCCTCCAGCTTCATCGGCACACGGAAGCCCAACGTCGCCAGAATCGCCATCTTGCGGGCAGCGTCATAGCCTTCGACATCGGAGGTGGGATCTGCTTCGGCGTATCCGAGCGCCTGCGCTTCCTTCAGCACGTCGCTGTAATCGGCACCGTCCTGGCTCATTTTGGTGAGGATGTAGTTGGTCGTGCCGTTGACGATCCCCATCATTTTGGTGATACGGTCAGACGAAAAACCTTCCACCAACGCTCTCAGAATCGGAATACCGCCGGCGACACTGGCTTCGTAATAGACGTCGCAACCTTTCTCCTGCGCTTTTTGCAGGATTTCGCCGCCGTGCAGGGCCATCAGATCCTTGTTGGCGGTGACGACGTGCTTGCCCCGTTCCAGCGCTGCCAGAATATATTCTCTCGCCGGCGAGATGCCGCCGATCACTTCCACGATCACGTCGATCTCCGGGTCGTCCAGCAGATCGGACGCATTGGTCGTAAGCACGCTGTTCATCGACGGGATGCTCCGGGTCTTCTCTGCATCCTGCACCAGAATCCGCTTGATCTCGATGCCCAGCCCCGTCTGTTTTTGCAAATCCTCCTGATGGGCCTGGATGATGCGAACGACGCCAGTGCCTACTGTGCCAAACCCCATCAACCCCAGTTTTACCGTTTGCTTGTCCATGTCTCTCTCCTCCTATCCGGCAGCCGCTATCCGCGACCGACAATCATCGCTTTGCGCACACCGTTTATCTCTTGCAGTCCTTCCAGAAACTCCGTGCTGGACACCTTCAGATGAGCCATGTCCACCGACATGGAAATGTTGGCAATACCCTGGAGCGGGATCGTCTGGTTGATCGTCAGCACGTTGCCCCCTTGCTCCGCTATGTACTGCAGCACCTTGGACAAGTACCCGGAGCGGTGTTCCAGCGAAAACGTGATGGTCATGATCTTCTCACTCATCATCGCGTTGAACGGAAAAATGCCGTCCTTGTACTTGTAAAAAGCACTGCGGCTTAATCCCACCCGTTCCACCGCCTCGTTTACCGTATCCACTTCTCCGGCCTCCAGCAGTTTTTTCGCCTCGATGGTCTTGGCGATCGACTCCGGTAAAATGTCGGAGCGAATCAAGTAAAACTTTTCTTCCCGTTTCACACGTTGTGTCCTCCTGAGAAAAACAGTTGTTTTCGCCTAGAGGACATTATAGCTGATCCCTTTTCCCCTGACAATCCTTCTATGCAATTTTTTTGTGCTCGCCTGCTCGTACATGAGCGAATTTCCCTTGGCACAGACTATAACGGACCCAGAGCAAAGCGAGGTGAGTGACCAATGGCTGGACGCGGCAAGACGGACAAGTCGGAGCGCCGGAACAACCACCCCGCCGCCAAGCCGAGCGATTTGGACCAGTTCGGCGACAACACGCGGGGGAAAAAAATGGCCCAGTCTCCCCACGCAGTGGAAGATCCGAGCGGCAACAAGTAAACGGGCACAGCAAAAAAAGTATGCCTGTGGTCAGGCATACTTTTTGCTCCCAAAATATTCCATTTATTTCCTCCGGACGAACGCTTTCTTCCTGAGACGTTCACGCATTCCTGCTCGTTGCAAGGAATTGCAAGACTTATGCGTTGCGTCCGGATTGTGCCAATTTTTCGTAATAACGCTGCAGCACGTGACGATATCTTTCCTCCAGATCGGTGATGACCAGCTTTAACACCGCCGAACCGTCCCGAAACGTCTTCTCCACCACTTTTGTCATCGCCACCAGTTCCTGCTTGTAATGCGGAAGAAAAAAGGACAAGTGCAAAAAATCGCCTACGGAGACGAATCCGTCCGTGCCGACAATCAGATGCGTCGGGGAAAACCGAAGCAGGACGCCCTCCCCGCTTTCTTCTATGGGTCGGGCTCCCATGATTTTGTACGGAACATTGATGACAAAATCAGGCTGCAGGAGCGGCCGCTCTCCTTTGGCTTCCTGTTCGATGCTGGTCGGCACCAGGCGCGCCAGCTTCACGGGCCACACCGCCTGTTCCTGCACCACCTGCAGACTCAGCCAGGTAATGGCTTCATCCGTTTCCCAGCGCAGACGGACGATGGTTCCCAACAGGGAGGGGTTCGTGTCGCTCTCCACGTACGAAAGGATCAGATAGCCCGAATGAACATGTTCGACGATGGCATGAAGCGGCCGATTTGCTGCCAAGGGCGTCACCAGTTCGACCGCTCCGCCCCGCTGCAACCGCTTGTCCGCAATAAACGGAGAAAGGGAGGGGATATCCGCCATACTGTTATCACTCCACAAATTCAAACTCAAAATCACCAATGCGGACGGTGTCGCCATCCTTGGCCCCGTGTTTGCGCAGGGCTTCGTCCACGCCCATGCTGCGCATCATGCGGGCGAAGCGCTGAACAGAATCGTAGCTGTTCAGATTGGTCATGCGGACCAGCTTTTCAATTTTTTCGCCGCTGACGACATATACATCGTTGTCGCGGGAAATCTCAAACGGCTCCGGCTCTTTCTCTGCACGGAAGACGACGCGCTCTTCCGCTTCCGCCACCTCTTCGACAGCCGGCTTGTCCGGCAGCGTTTCCAACAGATCGGCCACGGCGTGCATCAGCTCCTGTACCCCCTGGCGGGTAGCCGCTGAAATTTCGTACACGGTCACACCGGGCACCAGTTCCTGAAAGCGGCGCAAATTCTCCTTTGCCTCGGGCAGGTCCATCTTGTTGGCGGCGACGATCTGCGGCCGCTCTTCCAGCTTCAGGTTGTACAGCTTCAGTTCCCGGTTGATCTGATGGAAATCTTCCACCGGGTCGCGTCCGTCCACGGCTGCCATGTCGATCACGTGGACGATCAGACGGGTCCGCTCTACGTGTCGCAAAAACTGGTGCCCCAGCCCCACACCTTCATGCGCCCCTTCGATCAGCCCCGGCAGGTCCGCCATGACGAAACTGCGTTCGCCCAGATCGACCACGCCCAGGTTGGGCGTCAGCGTGGTAAAGTGGTAGGCGGCAATCTTCGGCTTGGCCGCCGTTACGCTGGCCAAAAGCGTCGATTTGCCGACGCTGGGATAGCCGACCAGACCGACATCGGCAATCAGCTTCAGCTCCAGTCTCACATAGCGCTCCTGTCCCGGTTCACCGTTCTCCGAGATGTGCGGCGCCGGATTGGCCGGTGTGGCAAAGCGGATGTTGCCCCGTCCGCCGCGCCCGCCTTTGGCGATGACGGCCCGCTGTCCGTTCTCGACCAGGTCGGCGATGACCTCCCCGGTATCGTCATCAATCACGGTCGTCCCCGGAGGAACCCGCACGACGAGGTCTTCCGCTCCGGCTCCGTGCTGCCCTTTATTGCGTCCGTTCTCGCCGCGCGGAGCCTTGAAATGCTTCTGGTAGCGAAAATCCACCAGCGTGCGCAGCCCTTCATCCACGACGAAGACCACATCTCCGCCGCGCCCGCCGTCACCGCCGGCCGGCCCGCCCAGCGGCACGTATTTTTCCCGTCGGAAAGAGACTGCTCCATTTCCGCCGTCTCCCCCCTTCACGTAAATCCTTACCTGATCGACAAACATGCTGTCACCTCTCTCATTCCGCCACTGGAACAGCCGTTTCCAGTACCCATTCCTCGTCTGTATGTATGCACGCGGTGATTATCACCGGAATTCGACTCTTGTCACGTACCAGTTTTTCCAGTTCGCACTGCGCGGATGCACGCAGCTTCCCGGCCAGGTCAAAGCGAAAATGGATGCCCTTTTCGCCTCGGTACAAGCTGATTTGCATGCTGGCCGGTTCAAATTCATTCCGGTCCAGGTGCTCTCCGACCGTAAACACAATACCTGCCACCAACTGAAACAGGTCATGCTCGTCTGCTGCTGCCTTGCGCAGGTCCACTTCGCTGCAGACATCCACTTCCAGCAGCAGGTCATTGTTTAGCGCGTTAAACGTCAAAAAGAAGACGGACAGCAGCGAGCTGTTCAGCCTGGCCACCATGCTTTCCTGCATGGCCAGCTCCGCGATGCGTTTCAGGTACTTTTCACCTTCTTCCAAGCGGCCCAGACGCAGGTAGCCGAGCAAAACCTGGACATGGTTGAGCCAGTCGTGCCGCTGCCGGTTCAATACGGCCAGCAGTTGATCAGTTTGCTGCGTGAACAGCGTGCGCTCGTCCCTCATCTTCCCCACCCAAACCGATAAATTTCTTTCTTCTACCATTGTACCATACGTGCGTAACGACTAAAAGAAATCCTCCATGCCGGATAAAAAGAAAACCCAGCGACAAGGCTGGGTTTTCGTCTCCGAACTATTTACGCTTGAGAAGCGACCGGTTCGATCACCACTTGTTTGCGATCGCGGCCCAGACGCTTGAAGCGAACGATGCCGTCAGCCGTTGCAAACAGCGTGTCGTCGCCGCCTCTCATGACGTTAGCACCCGGGTAGATCTTCGTACCGCGTTGGCGTACGAGGATGTTGCCAGCTTTCACGAATTGACCGTCGCCGCGCTTCACACCCAGACGTTTGGAGATGGAGTCGCGACCGTTCTTGGTAGAACCTACCCCTTTTTTGGAGGCGAAGAACTGCAGGTCAACTGGGAACAGGAATTTCATAGTCAGGCACCTCCTTGCCATTTTGAATCGTGAATCGCCACGTATTTTCCGTTCGTTTCAGCTACAACAAACAGGGCAACAACCATGCTCTCAGCCAAGAGCTGTTGTTTCTCATGAAGGCGAGCGTCGTCGAGACGGCCCACTCTCCAGCGGAGAAACCCGCCCTCTTCTGCTGCGTGCTCAACGTCCGGAACAAATCCGAGCAGTGGCTGAATCGAATTGACGATCCCGAGACTGACCGCGGACACGGCTGCACAGACGATGTCCTCGCCATGCCTGCCGGCGTTGGCATGTCCCGAAATCGCAATCTCTTCAATTTCACAGTGCGCATTGCGCTGAACAGTTACGGTAATCATCTCGGTACGTCACCAAAATTACGCATTGATCTTTTCGATCACAACTTTGGTGAACGGTTGACGGTGACCTTGTTTGCGACGGTAGTTTTTCTTGGCTTTGTATTTGTACACGATAATTTTTTGACCTTTACCGTGTTTTTCTACTTTGCCGGTTACCGTTGCGCCTGCTACGGTAGGAGTACCTGCCGTAACTTTGCCGTCTTTGCTTACAAAGAGAACTTTGTCGAAAGTAACTACGTCACCTTCGCCTGCAGCCAGTTTCTCGATGTAGAGAACAGAGCCTTCTTCTACTTTGTATTGCTTGCCGCCGGTTTCGATAATTGCGTACATGTTGTGCACCTCCTATACTCAGACTCGCCTGTGCAGGTGCGCCGCGAACGGCGTCTTGTCCAACCTGATTCGAGCGGTTACAGTATGCGCGAGGCATAGCTGCATGACAGACATTAGGTTACCATACCTGTACTGTACAGTCAAGGCATTTTATGCTTTTTCCCGATACAGCCGGTCCGCTTCCTCTCTGCGGCCGGCGTACAGGATGCGGTATCGCTCGGGCGGAAGATGGTCAGCGCGCAGCACGTACAGATGCAGCGGCCGCCCCTCTGGACTATCAGCCGCCAAGCGTTCGTACATCCGGGCCGGCACCTCGATCAGCGCCGCTTCCGCCTCCTGGCTGCGGACAAGCCCGCCCAGCTCGTCAAACAGTCGGCGCTCCAGTTCGTCGACGGAGAGGACTCGTCCCGTTCCGCCACAGCAGGGGCACGGCTCCGTCATCCGTTCGGCCAGGCTGGCCCGCACCCGCTTGCGAGTCAGCTCAACCAGGCCGAGCGCGGTCATGCCTAACACCGCCACCGGAGCCGTATCCTTGGCCGCTTCGGCGCGCAGGGCAGCCAACACCCGCTCCCGATTGGCCGCTTCCTGCATGTTTACAAAATCGATCAGGACAATCCCACCGATGTCGCGCAGCCGCAGTTGACGGGCAATCTCCCGGGCCGCTTCCAGGTTGGCGGCAGTTATCGCCTGTTCGCGCTGCTGTCCCCCTTTGCCGCTAAAGGCTCCCGTGTTGACGTCGATCACCGTCATCGCTTCCGTGCGGTCAAACACGAGATGGACGCCGCTCGGCAGGGGGATGCGCCGCTGCAGCGCCCGGTCCAGTTGGGCCACCAGGCCGAGCCGCTCAAACAGCGGTTCCCTGCCCTGATAGCGGCGAATCTTGTCCGCCGCGTCGGGATACAGCGCCTCCGTCAGTTCCTTGACGCGCTGAAAGGCGGCCGTCTCTTCGACGATGATCTCCTCCGCGTCCTCCGCTCCAAAGTCGCGCAGTGCCGCCTCAATCAGTCCGACATCGCGGCAGATCAGGCACGGCGTTTTCCGCCCGGCGGCCGAGGCGAGCGCTTCCCGCCAGCGCTTTCGCAAAAAGGTTAGCTCGCGGGCCACTGCTTCATCGTCGACATGTTCGGCTTCCGTCCGCACGATCACTCCTTCGCCGTCCTCCAGCAGTCCGGCGGCCCGCTCCCGCAGCTTCCGCCGTTTTGCCTCGTCCGCAATCTTGCGCGAAACCGAGACGCGGGCAGTCGGCTCGGCCGGCACGCTTGCGACCGGCAGGCCGTTTTCCACCGTCCCGACGGCTCGTCCCTCCGGAGGCAGGTACACCAGCAGTCGGCCGGGGATGCTGATGCGCGTCGTCACTTTTGGCGCCTTCCCTTCCGCCGCTTCCTTGCTCACCTGCACCAGCAGTGTTTCACCTACTCGCACCAGCTCGTTGATCAGGCGCTTTTCCGTTCCATGAAACGGCGGCAGGGCATCGTCCACGTACAAAAAGGCGTTTTTTCCCTGGCCGATGTCGACAAAGGCGGCCTGTATCCCCGGCAGCACATCCGTCACCCTGCCCCGGTAGACACAACCCGCCTGCGGTTCCGTCTCCGCCTGTTCGCTGCGCCATTCGACCAGTCGCCCCTGTTCAAGCAGCGCCGCCCAGAGCCTGCCGCCAGACCCGCTGATAGCCACCTGTTTCACGCCGTTCCTCTCCTTTTTCCCTCTTCCCGCGCATGTAAGACGGACGGGCCGGCTTGACGTCCCGCACGTCCACGCCATGCCCACCATCGCTTGGGCGGGGTCCGCATCATCACTCGCACCACGTACTCTACCACAGCGGTGAAAAAAAGAAAAGCGGCGGGGCCGCGCTCACACCAACTGCCCGACGGCGGTATCGTGTTTGTTTTCAAACAGAAGCGCATGCAGCAGCCGCTCCTCAGCCAGCAGACCGCTCCCCTGCACGTAGACCAGGTGGGAACAGCCGCGCCGCAGCAGATGAGACACCTCCATCGCCGTCGACTCGGGCGGAACGGTCAAGGCCCGCACACCGTACTCTTCCGGCTGGCGCGCGTATTTTTCCATCAGAAAGCGGATGAATTGGTAGGGAAAACGCAAAAAGGCCTGAATGTTGACGGCCAGCAGATACACGGCCACCACGGCGACATTCGTCTGCAGAGACAGGACAGACACACCCAGCATCAGTGCGGACAGCATGGCGCTCAGTGTCAGCGACGCGATGGCTGCCCGGCGGTATGGCATGCACCAGCAGAGGACAGCTTGAACGATCCGCCCCCCATCCAGCGGCCAGATCGGCAGCAGGTTGAAGCCGGCGACCGCCACGTTGCCGGCCAGGAAAAACCGGGCCCACTCATCCGTCCAGATGCCGGCATACCAGCATACCAGGGAGACCGCGATCATGACCACGTTGAGAAACGGGCCGGCCAGGGCCACCACAATCTCGTCAAGCGGATCGACTGCGTAGGCTTCCTCCATCGTCGCCACGCCGCCAAACGGCAGCAATTCCACTTCCGTGACCGTCCAGCCCAGCTCCCTGGCGACCGCGATATGCCCCATCTCGTGAATCAGCACGATCACAAACAGGGTGATAATCTCCCAAAACTTTCCCAACAGGATCGACATGCCGATCACAATCCAAAACAGCAGGTGAATGCGCAGGCGGATGCCGAACGGGCGCCACTCATTCAAAGGAAATCACATCCAGCGGATCGATCGCCTGCTCCTGCGCCCGTGCCCCCAGGTACAGATACCGGGTCGTTTCATTGACGGCTCGCGGGATGCCCACCACCTGTCCCGGCTGGAGAAAGTCGTTTACCGCGACCTGAATTTTCTCCAAATTGCCAAACCACATCTCCCGTCCCTGGGCCAGACGGACAACCACCGTCGTGCCAAAACCAGGCTTTTCCCCCACAAACGTCACCCACCCGGCCTCGCCCACCGTGACCGCACCGTCTGTCCCGGTGCTCAGCACAACCTTGCCGCTGGCATAGTCAAAGGGCTTCACCACTTTCCACGAAACCGGCCATTTCCAGACGGTCTGTGTGCTGTGCCCGTCCACCGGAACCGCTTTCTTGCCCGACAGGGACGGCAACAGCGTCGGCAATGCACCGAAGCGCGCTTCGTACCAGTCGGCCACGCCGGCAAAATTAAAATCGCGCGTCATCACTTCGCGCGCCGAATGTTTCCAGTCCAACGGAACGACGGACGTTTGGAAAATCAGATAGGCCAGACCCACCAATAGCGCGGACGCGAAGATCCGGATGCCCCATTGCTCCCGGTCAGGCAGTTGGGGCATGGTGCTGTTCCGGCGGGAAGCGTATGGAAACAGAGCGTCGTCGGGGTCGATCGGATCTTTCCAGTCGTCGACAAACGGGGCCAGACTGTCGCGCGACTGTGAGCGAATCCGCTCCATCCGCGCCCGCCTCCTCTCTTTGACACGATCCACTTCGTCGAACATGTCCCATCCCTCCGATGGCCAAGCTTTTGTACCATCTTATGACCTGTCTGTCCGCATTATAACCGCGCGGCATACAGCCGTAAGGAACGGATGACGGCTGTTGACCTGGGCAGCTGGGGACTGCCCCGACATGCAAAAAAGCAGCCTCTCCATCGAGAGACTGCTTTTGATATGGGCCATTGTTTACAGTTTCACAACGTTCGCAGCTTGCGGTCCGCGGCTGCCTTGAACGATTTCGAACTCAACCTTTTGACCTTCTTCCAGCGTTTTAAAACCCTCTGCCTGGATAGCGCTGTAGTGTACGAATACGTCATCTCCGCCTTCAACCTGGATGAAACCGTATCCTTTCTCCGCGTTGAACCATTTAACAATACCTTGTTGCATGAAACAAAACCTCCTAAACATGCGCCCGCATCGGGGCGAAAGAGTGATCCGTTAACCTGTTTTTACAGAGGAGTTTTTGCCGGTATGGAAAAAGTCGTACCGAGCCGAGATTTGACCACATGGTGGCGTCTCTCAACAAGGTACGACTCCACAACCTATATCAAATCACTACAGCTAGTAAAACGGGTTAACTTAGATTGAGTGTATCACATCCGGATCGGTTTGTCACGCATTTAATCAAAACGCAGTCTGTCCTTGCGCATCCCGATGTTCAGGACGACGCCGATGATCAGAAAATTGGTCAACAGCGAGCTGCCGCCGTAGCTGATAAAGGGCAGTGGAAGCCCGGTGATGGGCATCAACTGGATGGTCATGCCGATGTTCTCAAAAATCTGGAACGTGAACATGCCGACCACCCCTGCCACTACATAGGAACCAAACGGATCTTTAACCTCCATCGCGATGCGGATCATCCGGTAAATCAGGAAGAAGAACAGGATCATCAGCACACCCGCGCCGACGAAACCGAGCTTTTCCGCAATGACGGTAAAGATGAAGTCGCTTTCGCCGACGGGGACCCAGCCGAAACTGGCCTGGGTCGGCGTGTTAATGCCTTTGCCAAACAGTTGGCCGGAGCCGATCGCAATCAGCGATTGCTTCAATTGAAAACCGCGCCCCATCGGTTCCAGATCGGGGTTGAGCCAAAACTTGATCCGATCAAACTGATACGGTTTGAAGATCTTGAAGAAAATCGACTGATGGAAAAAGTACAGATACGTCATAAACCCGAAAAAGCTGCCGACGAGCGTGCCCAGGTAGAGCACGTGTTTCAACCGGATGCCCCCCACAAGCAGCATGGTGGCCAAAATGCTGCAGTACACCAGCGCGCTTCCCAAATCGGGCTGCACCAAAATCAACAGCAAGGGCACGGCGATGATGAGCCCGACGGGAATGAGCTGATAGAAATACCGGAACCGCTCGGGATCGTCAGCCTTGTTGGCCAGGTAACGGGCCACCGTCAAAATCGTAAACAGTTTCATCGGCTCAGACGGCTGAAACAAAACGCCCCCCGGCAGGCGGTACCAACTCGTGGCGTTGTTGATCGGCGTCGTCTGGAATACGCCGATCAAAAGGATGATGCCGATGGCGTACAAGACGTAAGACATGGAGTAATACAGCCGATAGTCGAACAGCAGCGTAGCGAAAAGCACCATAAATCCGATCGCGTACCAGATCATCTGCTGGTTGGCCATGTGGATACCTTTGTCCGATCCGGAAATACCACTGTAGCTGTACACGGCCAAGCCAAACAGGATGATCACAATTGGCCAGTCGATCGATTTCAGATGTCGTTTTTCAAGGTCAAACATAGTAGTTTCTTCGCCCTCCCTGGCTCCCATTCTCACGAGGGACGCGGCTTCCTGGGATCCGCTTGCGCATCTGCGCCGATAAGAATGAAAGAACAGGAAAACTCCTGTTCTTTTGGTTCGGCTAACGTCGCTTTATTTCAATCCGAAAAACCTGCGCACCTTTTGCAGCACGCCCGTCTTTTCCTGCAGCGGCTGAAGCGGCACGGCTTCGCCCAACAGGCGGCGGGCGATGTTGCGGTAGGCGATGGACGCACGGGACTCGTGGTTCATCACCACCGGCTCACCCTGGTTAGCCGATTTGATGACATGATCATCATCCGGCACAACGCCAATCAAGTCAATGGCTAACAAATCCAGAATATCTTCCACATCGAGCATGTCGCCGTTTTTCACCAGGTGCGACCGCACACGATTGATCACCAGCTTGGGCATGCCGACCTGTTCCCGTTCCAACAGACCGATGATCCGGTCCGCGTCACGGACAGCGGCTTTCTCTGGCGTCGTGACTACGATCGCCTGATCCGCGCCTGCCACCGCGTTGCGGAATCCCTGCTCGATCCCGGCCGGGCAGTCGATCAGGACATAGTCAAACTCCCGCTTCAACTGTGTGACGATTTCCTCCATCTGCTCGGGGGAAACCGCCGACTTGTCCTTGGTCTGTGCAGCTGGCAGCAGGGACAGGGTTTCGAACCGCTTGTCTTTGATCAGCGCCTGCTGCAGGCGGCAAGTCCCTTCCGCCACATCCACCAGGTCGTAAATGATGCGGTTCTCCAGTCCCATGACGACATCCAGATTGCGCAGTCCGATATCCGTATCGACCATGCAGACTTTCTGGCCCAGGAGAGCGAGCGCCGTTCCCAAATTGGCGGAAGTGGTCGTCTTGCCCACGCCGCCTTTTCCTGATGTTACGACAATTCCAATACCCACGTCCGTTCCTCCTCTTACCCTAACGCCTCACACTTTTTTCGCGCCCAATTCGGGGCGAATCCGGGGCAGATAATTCATTTTGGCTACCAGCATGGTGCCGTTCTCCAAATAGGCGAATTCCGTGCCGCCGTTTTTCGCCCACTCTTCTCCCGGCCTGCTGATCACTTCCGCGATGCGCAGTTGGGTGGGATTCATGACCGCGGCGGCGATGATCACCTGCGTATCCCCGTTGATCCCGGCGTGGGCGTACCCGCGCAAATGACCCAGCACGTAAATGCTGCCCGTCGTCCGCACGATGCCTCCCGGGTTGACGTCTCCCAGAAGCAGCAAGTCACCGTCGAACTCCAGCACCTGCCCGGCGCGAACCGTGTGTACCTGGATGGAAAACGTCGATTTGAGACGTTCGGCAAACGCTTCTTCCTTGGTGATCACGTCCGCTTCGATCGTGTGGATCACCAGATTGCCTTTTTGCCGGATAATTTGCGTCAACTGCTCCTGTTGTTCAGGAGTGCAGTATCGCTTTCCCAATTTAATCGAAACGCGAATCAACGGACCCGACAAGATCTGTTGATGGCTGTGCTCTATCTTTTCACGCAAATCGGCCAGAAGTTCGTCGAAGGAACAGGCGTCATCCATGAAAAAGACGAGACCATCTTTTGTTCCCTTGATCGTGACCTTGTTTTTCACAGTCGTCACCTGTTTCACCTCGAGCGATACCATTCGCCACGATTACAAAAGATTCCTGCTCCATTGAAAAAAATTGCCGAATGCAGTCGGTCGCAGCTCATTGCTGTTCAGCCTGGGTCGGCTGCTGCTGCGAAGCAGTGTTCGCGGCGGGGGTCAGCACGCCCGGATACATTTCGTTGTATGCCTCCAGCAGTCTGCGGGCAATCGGACCGGTGGCGTCCGAACTGGACGTGCCGCTGCGCAAGCTGTCGGGAGCGAGCACGACAAACACCAGTTGCGGGTTTTCGTAGGGGGCAAAGCCGACCAGCAGGGCGTTTTCTGCCTTGCGCCCGGTCTGCGCCGTCCCCGTCTTGGCCCCGACGTTGAACGGCAGGCCCTTGAACGTGCTTGCCGCCGTACCGCCTGGCTTCGTCACGGCCAGCATCCCTTCCTTGACCACCTGAATGTATTTCGGATTGACGTTGACCCGGTTCAGCACTTCCGGTTCGATTACGGTCAACGTCTGTCCAGGCTGTTTCGGGTCCGTCGTGCCGCGGCGGATTTCATTGACCAGATGCGGGCGCACCCGGTATCCGCCGTTGGCGATAGTCGAGACGTACTGGGCGATCTGAATCGGCGTGAACAAATCATATTGGCCGATCATGGCGTCGGCCAGGTTGCCGTAGTGTGAATAGGGGTTTTCCCATCCCATCTTCTCGCCGGGAAGATCGATGCCCGTCTTCACCCCCAGTCCAAACTGCGCATTGTAGTAGTCCAGCACGGAAAACTGTTCGGACCAGTGATTCTTCGCCCGTCCTGCCAGGCGGATCGCCATCTCGTACATGTAGGTGTTGTTGGACACGGCCAGCGCGCGACGGGCGTTGACCGGACCGTGTCCGCTCGGTTTCCAGTTCCGTTTGTACATGTTGCCCACCTTGAGGCCGCCGCGGTCGATGATGGTTTCGTTGGGAGTGGTAAGCCCCTCATTCAGGGCGATCATCACCGACATGGGCTTGTAGGTGGACGCCGGAGGAAACGGCGTATAGATGAATCGGTTTGCCTCGTTGGGCAGGATGACCGACGTATACACCTCGTTAAATTTCTTGCGGTCGTAGTACCAGTTCACATCGTAATCCGGATAGCTGGCCATCGCCAGGATTTCCCCCGTGTTCGGATTCATCACCAGAACATGGGCCTCCTTGAATTCCTTTGGCGTGGTCGGCTTGCTCTTGAACTTGAGAAACTCCTCTTTCAAAATGGCTTCCACCTTGCTTTGGAAGCGCCAATCCATCGCCAGCACCAGATCGTTGCCCGGTTCCGGTTCCCGGCTCATCCGCTTTTCAACCGTCTGCGAGTCCTTGTTGACGTGCACTTCCATCACGCCGTCCTTGCCGCGCAAATAACGCTCGTAATACGCCTCCAGACCGGTCACGCCGACGCGGTCAAACGGATTGTATCCCTGCGCCTGGTACTCCTTTAACTGCTCCGGCTTGATGGCGTTGATATAGCCAAGGAAGTTGGTGCCAAACGGCGTTCCGTCCGGGTCCTGAATAATTTGTCGCACCGGTTCCAGCACAACGGAAATACCGGGCAATTCGGACAGACGTTCCTCGATTTGATACCGCTCCGCATCCGAGATGTTCACTTTTACGCGGCGCGGAATGTAGCTCGGCATATGTGAAGAGCGCATTTCCTGCAGCAGGGAAAGCTTGTGCCACTGGAACTGGCGCTGCTGGTCGTTGAGCGGCAGACTTACGTCCAGGTCAAAAATGGCCGCGTAGCCCAGCAGTTCCGTATCCGATTTCCCCTTCAACTCCTCGGGATTGGGAAGCTTGTTGATCCGGTATTTGATCTGGCCGATCAGGTCGTCCCGGTACTCCTTGTCCAGCGTCAACTTCAGTTCCGCGTTGCTGGAGACGGCGTATTTCAACAGCTCCGCATCGGACATTTCATCCAGCTCTGCGCGCTGCCCCGGGTCGTTCAGCTTTGCCTTGAGCAGACTCAGTGCCTGCTTTCGCGAGGTGTCGTCAAACGGGGAGCGCACATACAACCCGACGTACAGCGCCGTCTTGATCAGTTGGTAGTCGGACATGCTGTCGATCTCACTTACCTTCGGCACCTGCCGCAGCTTGTGCTCGATCTGCTCGATCAATTTGTTTGTCTCCTCGGGGCCAAACGCAACCGGCAGCTTGGATTCCAGTTCGACCGTCTTTTTCAGAAGTTCCTTGTCCGTCCCCATTTTCACGCCATCCATCGACAGGATGCGGGCCAAAAGATCGGCCACCTTATCCTCGTCGATCTCCTGCCCCAGCTCCTCCACGTAGGTAACGGTATAAACCGGCTTGTTGGAGACCAGCACCTCGCCGTTTCGGTCAAGGATGCGGCCGCGGGGAGCCGAAATCGGCAGCTCGCGGATGCTGTATTTCTCCAGTTCATGTCGGTACTGCTCTCCTTGCACTAGCTGGACGTAGGCGAGACGCAGGATGATGGCGGCAAAAAACAGGAACACAAGCAAAAACAGGATGTTTAATCGAACCGGTATGTCCGACTTCTGCTCATTCTTTTCGTCCACGACCCCTCTCCTCCTTTCCAGTGCCCCCGCCGGGATGACCCGGCTGCTTGTGCCGCTACTCCAACGGGAGGTCGCGTTTGAACATAACGGATTCGCACAGACGCTTGATCGGGGAGTAAATCACCAGGGCACTCAACATATTTAATACGACCGTTGGCAGAATCTGCCAGTTGAGCATCCACTGCACGTCAACAGGGGCTTTGGTGAGAAGCAGATGGAGGCTGTACAGCAGCCACTCGTGGGCAAACAGGATCAGGCTGCACGTGACAAACACCATCCCGAAGCCCCGCTGAAACAACAAGACGATTAATCCTGCAAAATAGCTGGCCACCATCATCGTTATCATGTACAGACCGATCACCTGTCCGTACAGCACATCTTGCAAAAATCCGAGTGCCAGCCCGTAATAAAGTCCTTCCCGCCGCCCCAAAAACATCGAGACGAGAATGGTGCCGACAAGCGCAAAGCGGGGTACTGTCATCAGAGACAGACCCCATTTGTCAGGCAAAAAGACCTGAACCAGCGTACCTTCCAGAACAAACAGCAAGAGCAGCGTCGCAGCGAGCAGAAACCGAGGCATTACCTTCCACCTCCGCCCGATCCTGCAGACGCTTGCGACTGCGTATTTGCCTGCTGCCGCGAAGCTGAACCTGATTGTTGTGACGTGTTCTGTCCAGGCTGAGTTGACTGTTGTCCCTGCGGTTGATTGGGTATCAGCTCACCCGTGGGCGAGAAGGTGAAGTTGCGCTCTACCACCATCACTTCGTTCAATTGGGAAAAGTCGGCGCTCGGCTGGATATAGGCGGTCTGCGTCAATCCGTAATCGTCAGGCTGTACACGAACAACGTATCCAATCGGCAGATTGGGCGGAATCACTCCACCAAATCCGGAGGTGATCACCTGCTGCTTTGGTTCGATTTTCTCTCCCAAAGGGATTTTGCGCATGACAAGCAGGCGTTCTTGCGGATCGTATTCTTCAATGACACCGCTGACGGGATGGTGGGTAACGGTGCCGTTGACGTTGCGCACGGTTTGAATCGAGGCCGAGACGTTATTACGCCGCTCATAGCTGGTCAACAGTTCCACGGTGGCGGAAAAGTTGGCCACGCTCTGCACCCGGCCGATCAATCCCTTGGCGGTCATGACCGCCATGTCTTTCTTGATGCCGTGTTTCAATCCCTTGTCGATCGTGATGACGTTGTTCCACGTGTCCGGATTTCTGGCCACCACTTCTGCGTAGCGAAGCTGGTAGGACTTTTTCAACGATTCCTCTGCTTGCAACAGCTTGCGAAGACGGTCGTTTTCCGCCTGGAGCGAGTGCAGCTCCGCCGTTATCCGGGCGTACTGGTCCAGGCTTGCCTTGAGCGCCCGGTTTTCTTCGTATACGTTGTACGCGTCGCCAATTTCTTGAAAGAAGGTGGAAACAGCCTGGGCAGGGCGGTAAAAGATCCCCTGCACCACGCTGAACACATCCTTGAAAAACATTTCCGGCCAGGTCAGGCGAGCCCGTTCCCGGGACGTAAAGCCCACGATGGAAATCAACAGGACCAGGCCCACAAGCACAATAATCAGCCGCTTGTTCCCGAAAAACGACATGCCGCAACCTCCGATTATTTACCGCGCTTTTGTCTGGAAGAGGTGATTCCGTGTTTCGATTTGAACAGATGGAGGTTTTCCAGCGCGCGGCCGGTTCCGATCGCGACACAATCCAGGGCGTTTTCCGCCACGTGCACCGGCATGCCGGTCTCCTTGCTCAGCAGGCGATCGATATTACGCAGCAGCGCTCCGCCGCCGGTCAGCACGATGCCGCGGTCCATGATGTCAGCTGCCAGCTCCGGCGGACTTTTCTCCAGTGTTACTTTCACGGCTTCGACGATGGCTGCCACCGTTTCCGCCAGCGCTTCGGCAATTTCCTCGCTGCTGACGGACAGAGTTTTCGGCAGCCCGGTCACCAGGTCGCGCCCGCGAATCTCGACGGTCTCCAACTCGTCGGGAGCGATGGCGGAGCCGATCTCCAGTTTCAGCGTTTCCGCGGTGCGCTCGCCGATCATCAGGTTGTACTTACGTTTGATGTATTGAATGATGGCTTCGTCCATTTCGTCGCCCGCGACGCGAATGGAACGGGAGGTCACGATGCCGCCGAGCGAAATGATCGCCACTTCCGTCGTCCCCCCGCCGATGTCCACGACCATGCTGCCGGTCGGTTCCCACACCGGCAGGTCAGCGCCAATCGCTGCGGCAAACGGTTCTTCGATGGTGTACGCTTCCTTCGCGCCGGCCTGTTTGGTGGCGTCTTCCACGGCCCGTTTTTCCACCGCGGTAATGCCGGACGGAACGCAAACCATCACGTTTGGACGGCGGCTGAACAGTCCCTGGTTTTTCTGCGCCTGGTTGATGAAGTAGCGCATCATTGTTGCCGTCGTGTCAAAATCGGCAATCACGCCGTCCTTCATCGGGCGAACGGCGACGATATTGCCGGGGGTACGGCCAATCATGCTCTTGGCAGCATTCCCGACTGCTTCGATCGTATTGGTGTCGGTGCGAATCGCCACGACGGACGGTTCGCGTACGACAATCCCTTTTCCTTTTACATAGACCAGTGTATTGGCAGTGCCAAGGTCAATCCCCATGTCACGAGAAAATCCACCAAACATAAAAAAACTCCTTCCGCTGTTGTCCGGTTACAAATCAATGATGTAATAAACTCTTGTAAAACATGCTCGGTAACACCGGTCCATTATGCGGAGCCAACGCATACCCGTTACAGGTAGCCCTGCTCTTTCAAGCTCACGTACCTGGCGTCACCGATGATAATGTGGTCCAGCAGGGTAATGCCAAGCAGTTCGCCGGCTTCCCGCAAGGTGCGGGTAATGGCGAGGTCTTCCCTGCTGGGTGTTGGGTCGCCGCTGGGATGGTTATGTATGCAAATGACCGATGCGCTGCTGGAGCGAATCGCTTCTTTGAATACTTCCCGCGGATGCACAATGGAGGTGTCCAGACTCCCGACAAAAATCGTTTTTTTGCCGATGACGTGATTTTTGGTGTTGAGAAACAGACAGACAAAATGCTCCTGCGTCAGATGGCCAAGCTCTGGCATCATCAGTTCCGCCACATCGCGCGGCAGACGGATGGACGCGCGGCGCTGCCCCGAACCTCCAAGCAGTCTGCGCCCCAACTCGAATGCAGCATGCAACTCGATCGCTTTCACCTGTCCGATTCCCTTCAAGCTGGTGAGTTCGGTGTGAGAGGCTTGAGCCAGGCTGCGCAAGTCGCCAAACGTAGCCAGCAGGCGCTGGGCAAGTTCAAACGCCGTCTCCTGTTCACTGCCCGTTCGCAGCAGAATCGCGAGAAGCTCGGCATCGGACAGATGGCCCGCTCCTTCGCGCAGCAGTCTTTCTCTTGGGCGGTCATAGTAAGGGACGTTTTTCTTACGCATTTCGTTACAGGTGGTTGCCGACATTTTTACCGCCTCCAGCAAATCGTGATCGGTTTGCGGAAACGGCTGGCATCAGAAGCGTCATGAGCGGGCAGAGGCCGTTGCCGCGGAATGCGCAGCACTGATGCGTTACAGCAGGGTGATTCCGAAGCGGGAAAGCATGCGGGCCGTCAAGCACAGCGGCAGTCCGACCACCGTAAAGTAGTCGCCTTCGATGCTTTCCACAAGGGTGGAGCCAATGCCTTGAATGGCGTACGAACCGGCCTTGTCCATCGGTTCCTTGGTCGCGATGTAGGAGCGAATTTCCCGCTCGGTCAGCGGGCGAATCCGCACCGTGGTCTTGCTGTGTGCAACCTCGAAACGGCCGGTAGCGGCATCCGTCAGAGCGACGCCGCTGTACACGGTATGCTCACGGCCCTGGAGCTCCGAGAGCATGCGAAAAGCGTCCGGCTCGTCAGCCGGCTTGCCCAAAATGCGTCCGTCCAGGACCACGATGGTATCAGAGCCAAGCACGACGCCGGCATCGAGGCGGGAAGCGACGGCCTGCGCCTTGCGAAGGGCCAATTCTTCCACTACCGCTTCCGGGGACATTCCCGGCTGAGTCGTCTCGTCCACTTCACTGGTCATGACGGTAAACGGCAGACCCAACGTCTGCAAAAGTTCCCGCCTCCTCGGCGACGAGGAAGCCAAAATGAGTGATGTTTCTGCTTTCATGTCACGTTCGACCTACTTCATTCTGCGATATATCCAAAAGGCGAGAGCAAGCCCTCCGATACTGGCCAGATTTAGTTTTACCTGAATGTTTATGTTATACTTCAGGATTTCCAAATCGGCCGCCGGGGTCCATGAAATCTCTTTACTCTTTGCGAGAAACGGGATCCACGGTCCCAAAATCTCTCCCAGGATACTGCCGCATAACATCCCGGAAAGTAAAAGAAGCAGAAGCGTAAGTGTTTCTTTCCCCTTCAAATCCCTCATCTCCCTTTTGTCTCTGCGTCCGAACCACTATTCCCCGCATCCGTCCCGCAGAGGTGCGGTGCAGCCAATGGCGGCTGCCCGACCGGTGCCGTGCGGCAGCCCGGCAATACCGGAACGAAGCCGTTCGAACATCTATATCTCTCAAGGGATTTCTTTTTTGCCAACCATAAGTGTAGCAAATGGGACAAGGTGAAACAATCCCCGATACTTACTGTATGTAAAGAAAAAACTTCCTGCAAGAAAACCTGCATGGAAGTCTTGGTCATGTACCGTTATTCCGCCGCTTTCACCTGCCGGACCCAGTTGGCGTAGTTCTCCCAGAACGTCAGCACGCCGGCCTGCACCTGCCAAGCATACGATTCCGCGCTGGCCGTCTTGCCGCCGACAATTGCCTCCGCCATTTTGTCGCGGGCCTGCACAGCCTGGTTCATGCCGTTGACCATTCCGGCGAACAGAGACTGCCCCGACTCTTGCGCGGAAACGGATCGGCCCTGCTCCAGAAAACGGCGGTGCTGTTCTTTGATCGCGGACGCTTCTTCCTTAGACAGCACCGGCTGGGCCGAACTGATCACGTGACCCGATTGGCTGGCCAGGGTGCGGGCCATCTCCAGCCCGGTTTGGAAAAACGCATTCAAATCCTCCGGTGTTGCCGTCCCCGCCGGTCCTGTAACGGAAACGCTTCCGGAGACACCCGGCAGGACCCATTCCTTGACGTAGACGTCCATTCCCTTTGCCTTCAGATTGCTGGCAAACCCGAGCACGGCGTCGCGGGCAGGCGCCGCAGCAGCAAACAGATACTGTTTGTCCTCTCCTTTGTACAGGAAGTGCGGGATGCCCGCTGCGTCCAACGGCTTGATCGCCTCGGCTGTTGACGTCTCGGGTTGGAACACTCCGATCTGGGCCACGTACAAACGCTCCTCCGGCAGTTGCAGCTCCACCATTTGCTTTGTGCCGTCCGCGTCAGTCCCTGCGGCTTCGGGTGTGACCGGTCCGGCCGCTTTCATCCCGTCTGCCTTATCATCCTTCCCCACGGCCGAAAACGTCGTCACGGTATCGCTCAATACACTTTGATACGACCGGGACAGTTGTTCTTCGCCGAAAACGCTCAGCACCAGCAGTCCGAACACCAGCCCGATCGCCACCGCACCGCCGGTGGCAAACAGATTTTTTGTCACGGTGCCTTGACGCATCCATTTCGACAGGACAACCCGGCTGCGTCTGAAATGGCCGCTTTCCTCCTCATCCGGGGAGAACTCCGCCTCCCGCTGCGGCTCAACGCCGCTATCCCGCACTGCCGTCACCTGCGGGTGCTTTTTGTGAAGCTCTTTTAACAGCGACCAGGCATCCTCTTCCCGCGACGTTTTGACGGTCGGGACGAAAGGGATCCCCTCTGCTTTCCGCCACTCGATCGGGGGCTGCCCGCCGTCCGTCTGCCCTGTTTTCTTCTCCGTCCGGCTTCCATCCCACCGCTCGCCGTTCAATTTTACCGTCACCTGCGTTTTTCTCTGTCCGCTCACGACAACGCCCTCCTCAAAAACAGGCTCTGTTTGTACCAGTCTACGTCGTGTGGGGACAGGTTATGACAGCATGTGGACAGCGAGGATGCCCGCACAGAGAAACGGAGCAAACGGCAGCGATGCCCCACGCCTTGCCTGCCCATCCAGCAGCATCAGGACACCTGCCGCCAGCGCCAGCGCACTGCCGACGGTAAGCCCAGCGGCAAACGTCCGCCAGCCGACCGCTGCCGCCAGCACACCCGCCAGTTTGGCGTCCCCCATCCCCACCACATCAGGTCGAACCGCGGAGATCGTCCCGAACAGCAGCAAGCCAAAACCCCCTGCCAACAGCGAGGAAAGCCAGGCGTCCGGATGCTTCAGCCAATGCAGGGCCGACAGGACGGGCAGGGCCGCCAGCAGGACGGCATTGGGGATGCGCCGGAACAAAACATCGGTCAGAGAAACCAGGAGACTGAATACAATGAGTAGGAGAGCGGAAAGCTGCTCTGTGATGTCCCTCCCGTCCTGCATTCGTACGACGGCAAACAGGGTGCCGCAGAGAAGCGACACGACCAGCCGGCAAAAAAGCGCAGGAGCACGGAAAGCAGACGGCCCAAAACGACAGGCCAGTCCGCATACATACCAGCCGGCAGCAGTGCCAAGAACTCCCGCACCGATCGCTCCCCACATCTCCACAGCAATGCTCCCTCCCTGTTTTTCTTCGCTGCAATGATTCTGCCTCTTCACAGCGGGACAAAAACAGGGGAGCCGTATCTGCCTAATCCAGCGGCCTCATTTTTCTGAGGCCATGCTCAAACTGGTGCAGCTGGTCTATGCGCTCGTTGACGAACTGGAAATCCTCCTGCCACCCCTGCTGCTTCGATTCCTGCACGACTTCCGCCTTCTTTTCCAGCGTCTTGATTTCGTTTCGCAGCGCGATGATGATATCCACAAATGTGTCCATATTCATCTGCCGGATTCGCTGAATAAACTGCCATTCCGCTTCCGTCAGCCGATATTGTTTGTTTGCCACGAAGTGATCCCTTCTTTATTGTAAAATGTGTCAAATTTTAATACTTTCGTTTCAAAACATGGACTTTTTGACGTCGCAATTTATATAATTATATTTGAATATGTTTATATAGACGAATTTACAAGGAAGGAATGAATGCATACTAGCATGAAAGAATTCCCTCCCCTTCGTTGAGGTCAGAGTTGACGTCAGTTCATCCAAACAGGAGGCGATCGTTGTGTTCAATATTCGGGAGTGTGACTTGCCTGGTATCGGGCGAAAGTACCAAATCGATACCAGGGGAGGAGACAAGCTTGTAGTCGTCGTTCACGACGACGGCCGAAGAGAGCTGTACCACTTTGACAAGGACGACCAGGATGACAACATTTCCATGGTCACGCTGGATGACGACGAAGCGCGTCAGGTCGCCGGCATCATCGGCGGGATGACCTATAAGCCGAAAGCCCTCGATACCATTGAAATTGCCTTGGATCAGCTGGTCATCGAATGGTACAAGATTGAACCTGGTTTTCGCTGCATCGGAAAAACCATCGGCGAACTGGACATCCGCCAAAAAACAGGGGCAATCGTCATTGCCATCATTGAAAAAGACCACAAACAGATTATCAGTCCCGGGCCGGAGCAGGTCCTTACCGCCGGCTCAACCCTGGTGGTTGCCGGGGAAAGAAAGCAGGTGAAGGCGTTAAAAACCACGCTGAGCACGGGAGGTGAATGATATTGGAGTACATCGTGTTTGAAGTAGGCCTGGCCATCGCGTTGATTGCCATCGCCGGCTTCATTTCCACGAAACTTCGCTTCTCCATTGTCCCCTTTTACATTCTGGTCGGCATGGCGGTGGGGCCCCACGCCCCTGATATCGGCCTGTTTGACCTCCGCTTCATTGAAAGTGCGCCGCTCATCGAATTTATGGGCCGCATCGGCATGCTGTTTCTGCTGTTCTACCTGGGACTTGAATTCTCCGTCGGCCGTCTGATCAAGGCAGGCCGCTCGATCGCCGTAGGCGGTACCATCTACATCGCCATCAATTTCACGCTCGGACTTTTGTTCGGGTTTGCCGCCGGGTTTCCCACAAAGGAAGCGCTGGTGATTGCCGGCATTACCACCAGTTCGTCCAGCGCCATCGTGGCAAAAGTGCTGGTCGACCTGAAACGGACAGCCAACCCGGAAACGGAGATGATCCTCGGCATTATCATGTTTGAGGACATCTTCCTGGCCCTCTACATCTCCATCATGTCCGGCCTGGTGCTGAGCGGGGCCTCATCGATTGCGGGCGTCATTACTTCCGCACTGATCGCGCTCGGCTACATGCTGCTGTTCATCATCATTGGGCGAAAGGCAGTCCCCTTGCTGAACCGCGCGCTCCAGATCAAATCCAATGAAGTGTTCATGCTCGCCGTGTTTTCCGGCCTCTTTCTGGTCGCCGGCTTCTCCGAGAAGATCCACGTCGCCGAGGCGATAGGAGCGCTGCTCGTCGGCCTGGTGCTCGCGGAAACGGAGCATATGAAACGAATCGAGCATCTGATTCTGCCTTTCCGCGACTTTTTTGGCGCCATGTTCTTCTTCAGTTTTGGCCTGACGATCGATCCCTTGGCGCTGAGCGGAGCCGTGTGGCTGTCCATCATCGCCGTACTGCTCACAATGATCGGCAACTTTTCCGCCGGTCTGCTCGCCGGACGAAGCGTCGGCCTGTCCCCCAAGGCTTCGTCCAACATCGGACTCACCATTATGTCACGCGGTGAATTCTCCATCATCATCGCGAATCTGGGGAAATCCGGCGGCCTGCTTGAGATCCTCCAGCCGTTTGCGGCCCTTTACGTGTTAATTCTGGCGATTACGGGCCCGTTACTGACGAAGGAATCAAAGCGGATTTACAACCTGCTGAACCGGGTAATCCCATTAGAGCGGATGGGGCGGAAGAAGCCTGCGGAAAGCTCCGGCCAGCATTGACAACCGGCAAGGCCACAGCCAGAGGCGGCTCGGATGTGTTCCAAGCGGCCTCTGGCGACCATTCACGGCATCCATGTGACCAGGAGACCGGCATGCACCAGCCCGCCGCCAAATCCGTAGAGGAGCAGCGTATCCCCGGGCTTTACCTTTCCGTCGCGGATGCCCAGTGAAAGCGCCAGCGGAATGGTGGCCGCCGACGTATTCCCGTAGTACTCCATGCTGTACAGTGTCTTCTCCAACGGAAATCCGCTTTTTTCGCAGATGGACTCAATCATCCGCAGATTGGCGCTGTGGGGAATGAACCAATCCACGTCCCCAAGCGTAAGTCCGGCCTGCTCCACCACTTTCGCCATGCCTGCGGGAACCGTAGTGACCGCCCATTTGTACACCTCCCGGCCGTTTTGCACGATACAACCGTTTCCTGCCAGTTCTGCCTCACCCATTCGCCGCGACAACCCCGTGCGGTACAGATGAATGCCTCCCTCTCCTTTTGTTCCCAAATGGGCGGCAAGAAATCCCGGGTGTTTCTCATCCCGCTCGACCAGTACCGCCCCGGCGCCGTCGCCAAACAGAATGCAGGTGGTCCGATCCGTGTAGTCGGTCACCTTGGACAAGGTTTCCGCGGCCACGACCAGCACTTTTCGATGCAGCCCCGCACTGATCATGCCGTTGGCCAAGTGCAGGGCGTAGGCAAACCCGGCACAGGTGGCGTTTACATCAAGCGCTCCCGCCTGCCCGATTCCAAAGCGGGCTTGAATGCGGCTGGCGACGCTGGGAAAGGGGTAATCCGGCGTGGTCGTAGAGACGAGAATGAGGTCGACATCCTCCACCGTTTTTCCATACGCCTTGATCATATCCTCAACGGCGGCGATTGCCAAATCGCTGGTGAACTGGTTTTCGTCGGCGATCCGCCGCTCCCGTATGCCGGTGCGCTGCACGATCCACTCATCCGACGTGTCTACCATCTTTTCCAGGTCAAAGTTGGTCAGCACACGCGCCGGCACGCAGGTACCAATGGCCGTGATGCGTGCTTTCGATGCCGTTTTCATACTCATCTTTTCTCACCTCGCTCGTATTGTACCCCTATTATATCACCAAGTATTATTACCTGATGCTAATTTTCCCGTTTTATTCTATTGCTTTCATCACAAAAAACGCCCGGACCGTCATCCGGACGTTTTTTTGCCGTTTTTCACACGTGCTTGCCGTTACTTGACCAGCTTATCCACCAGCCAGTAAGCGGACTTCCATATGTCGCCCGCTCCCATGGTCAGGACCATGTCGCCGGGCCGCAGCGCGTTGACCAGATGCTCCTGTACCTGTTCTTTCGTCGGGATGTACTGCGCGCGCGGGTGGCTGTTGGTGCGAATCTTTTCCACCAGCGCTTCGGCGGTCACCCCTTCGATTTTCTCCTCGCCAGCCGGGGAGTAGATGTCGGTGATGATCACCTCGTCCGCTTCCTTGAACGCCCGGCTGAACTCATCCATGAGAAAATACGTGCGGGTGAATCGCTGCGGCTGAAAGACGGCGATCACGCGTCTGCCCGACGCCCGGGCGCCGTTCAGCGTGGCCATGATTTCCGTCGGATGGTGGGCGTAGTCGTCCACCACGAGGATGTCACGCGCTTCTCCGATAATCTGGAACCGACGTTTTGCTCCTCTGAACGTTCCCAGCGCCTGCGCAACCGCTTCGAAGCTCAGCCCCGCTTCCAGACAGACGATAATCGCTGCCAGTGCGTTGGCCACGTTGTGCTTGCCCGGCACGTGCAGCGTCAGCTCGCCGAGCAGCTCTCCACGTCGGTACACCTCGCATTGGGTGCGGCGGTCGCCGCAGAGGATCGACCGTGCGCTGAAATCTGCCTGATCCACAAACGACGGGTTGATGGCGTACGTAATCACTGTTTCGGATACCGCTGTCATCATTTCCCGGACAGTCGGATCGTCGAGACACAGAATCGCTTTTCCGCCCGGTTTCAAGTGACTGAGGAACTGCGCGTACGCCCGCTTGAGATTGTTAAAATCGCCGCCAAAATGTTCCAGGTGGTCCGGTTCAATGTTGGTGACGACTTCGTACACAGGCCGATACTCCAGGAAGGAGCCGTCGCTCTCGTCCGCTTCCGCAACGACGATATCGCTTTTGCCCGCTTTTGCGTTGGTTCCCGCATTCAGCAGTTCTCCACCGATGATAAACGTCGGATCTACTCCGCACTCTTCCAGAACGTGGGCGATCATCGAAGTCGTCGTCGTCTTGCCGTGTGCACCTGCAACGGCCACGCCCGTCCGCTCGTTGAGAATACGGGCCAGCATCTGGGAGCGGTGCAGCACAGGAATGCCGCTTGCCTGGGCCGCGACGACTTCCGGGTTATCCTTTGGAATACTGGTGGAATATACGACCAGATCGCTGCCTGCGACATGCTTGGCATCGTGGCCGATATACACGACAGCTCCCCGTTCCACCAGTTTTTGGGCCAGATCGTTCATTGCGACATCTGAGCCGGTTACCTTGTAGCCAAGGTCGATCAAGACGCGGGCGATGGCACTCATGCCATATCCGCCAATGCCCACAAAGTGGACGCGTTGGGCCTGATCCACCCTATTCACCTGCCTCTTCTACTGTAGTGGGAAAGAACGCGCGTACTTGGGCGATGAAGTAGAGCGAACCGCAGACAACCAACCAATCGTCGCCGTTTACCCTCCGGCTGTCCTTCACCCAAGAAGAAAGAAACGCCTGCCAGTCGGAGACGGACTCAAGACTTTCTGTCTGCCATCCTCCCGAGCAAAACGCATCGTACAATTGCCGGCTCTCGGCGGCGCGAGGAAAGTCAAACGTCGCAAGGTGTATGGTCTTCACACGCTCTTGCAGCGGTTTGAGCGCCTCGGCCATCTGAGCAAGCGGCTTATCCGCCAGTCCGGCAAACAGCAGGTGCAGCCGGGTGTCTGCTGTCACCAACCGCTCCAGACTGCTCACCAGCGCTTCTATTCCCTCCCGGTTGTGTGCCCCGTCCAACACGACCGTCGGTCTTGACGAGACGACTTCTAGACGTCCTGGCCAGCGAGTTTGTTGCAGTCCGCGGGCAATTTCCTCGTCTTCCAGCAAAAAGGAGAAGAAGTTTTTCAGCACGTCGATCGTCATCAGGGCAACGGCAGCATTATCCGCCTGATGGGGGCCGTTCATGGCCAGCCGGTAATCCGTCTCGTGCCGGCGGTGCAGGCTGCGGTAGCGGATGAGCTGCTCACCCATCCGCTCCTCCAGCTGCTCCACGTCAAAGTGTTGACCGATTGTGTACAGTGTGCCGCGTGCTTTCTCGACGTGTTCCCGGAAAACGGTGAGCACTTCCGGCCGCCGTTCACCGGTCACGACAGGCACACCCGGTTTGATAATCCCCGCTTTTTCCCGGGCAATCTCCTCCAGGGTGCCTCCCAGGACATCCGTGTGATCCATGCCGATGTTGGTAATGACCGAAACGAGCGGAAAGACGACGTTGGTGGAGTCGTTCCGTCCTCCCAATCCCGCTTCCCACACGACGACGGCGGGTCTGGCAATCTTGGCAAAGTAAAGGATGGCGATCATGGTGATCACCTCAAACTCCGTGGGCGAGCCGTACTCCGTTTCCGCCGCGCAGCGCTCCACGAGCGGCTTCACCTCATTGGCCACCGCTACCAGATCATCCTCGGGGATCATGACGCCATTAAACCGAATCCGCTCGCGAAAATCGAGCAGATACGGAGAGGTGAACGTGCCCACGCTGTAGCCGGCTTCCAGCAGCATCTGCGTCAGATAGGCGCAGGTGGAGCCTTTTCCGTTCGTGCCGGCGACGTGGACAAACGCCAGCCTGCGCTCGGGATGATCCAATTCCTGCAGCATCCACCGCATTCTCTCCAGACCCGGTTTCTGCCCGAATCTCAGCAGCCCGTGCAGCCAGTCAAGCGTTTCACTGTACCCTTCCAAACGGTTTACGTTCATACCGCATTGCTCCATTCTCAAAAGTATGCGAAAGGTCGGCGGTTCATTCGCTTTTCAGTTCCGCCAGGCGGGCAATCACTTTGTCCCGCTTCTCCATGTAATCAGCCAGTTTGGCCTTTTCTTCGTCAATCACTTTTGCCGGGGCTTTTGCCATAAAGCCCGGGTTGTTCAGCTTGTTCTCGATCCGCTCTACTTCCTTGTGCAGCGTCGCCAGTTCTTTTTCCAGGCGTTTGATCTCCTGGTCGAGATCGATCAGCCCGGCCAGCGGCAGGAACAGCTCCGCACCCGTCACCACGGCGGACATCGCCTTGTCCGGCGTCGCCAACTGCTCACTGATCTCCAGGCGTTCAGGATTGCAGAAGCGGACGATGTACTCTTTGCCCCGGTTCAGGCGTTCCAGCGCAACGGCGTCGCCCGGCTTGATCAGCAGCTCGATCTTTTTGGACATCGGCACGTTGACCTCGGCGCGAATGTTGCGCACGCTGCGGATCACTTCCATGAGCAGGTTCATCTCTGCCTCGGCATCCGGGAAGCTCCACTGTTCATTGACAGTCGGCCATGCCGCCACCGTGATGCTCTCGCCCTGGTGAGGCAGCGCCTGCCAGATTTCCTCGGTGATGAACGGCATGAACGGATGCAGGAGGCGCAGCGTTTGATCCAGCACGGTGGCGAGCACGGACTGGGTCGTCTTCTTCGCCGCCTCGTCGCTGCCGTACAGCGGCAGTTTGGCCATCTCGATGTACCAGTCGCAGAGATCGTCCCAGATGAAGTTGTACAGCACACGTCCTGCTTCGCCAAATTCAAACGCGTCCATCAAGCGGGTCACGTCGGCGATGGTAGCCTGCAGACGGGAGAGAATCCACTTGTCCGGCGTGGACAGTTCGCCCGACAGGTCAATGTCCTCGTAGCGGAAGCCGGCCATGTTCATCAGGGCAAAACGGGAGGCGTTCCAGATCTTGTTGGCGAAGTTGCGGTTGGATTCCACCTTCTCCCAGTAGAAGCGCTGGTCGTTCCCCGGCGAGTTGCCCGTCGCCAGCGTGAAGCGGAGCGCGTCTGCCCCGTATTTTTCAATTACTTCCATCGGATCGACGCCATTGCCCAGCGACTTGGACATCTTGCGCCCTTCGGAATCGCGAATAATGCCGTGAATCAACACGGTCTCAAACGGATTTTTCCCGGTAAACTCCAGGCCGCTGAAAATCATCCGGGCGACCCAGAAGAAGATGATGTCGTAGCCGGTGACCAGCACGTTGGTCGGATAAAAGTACTTCAAGTCCTCGGTCTCGTCCGGCCAGCCCAGCGTGGAGAACGGCCAGAGCGCGGACGAGAACCAGGTGTCAAGGACGTCCGGGTCCTGCTCCAGCTTGTGGCTGTGGCAGTGCGGGCACTCGGTCACGTCGTCGCGGGACACAATCGTCTCGCCGCAGTCCTGGCAGTACCATGCCGGAATCCGGTGTCCCCACCAGAGCTGACGGGAAATGCACCAGTCGCGAATGTTTTCAATCCAGCGCAAGTAGTTGTTCTTGAAGCGTTCCGGAACGAATTTGACGCTGTTCTCGCTGTACGCATTGGCGATGGCAGCATCGGCCAGAGGCTGCATTTTGACGAACCACTGCGTCGACAGGTACGGCTCGACGACGGCGTCGCTCCGCTCGCTGTGACCCACCTGGTGGATGTGCTCCTCGATTTTGAACATGACGCCCTGCTCGGTCAGGTCCTTGATGATCTGCTTGCGGCACTCGAAGCGGTCGAGGCCCTGATACTTGCCGGCGTTTTCGTTCATCGTGCCGGTTTCGTCCATGACCACGATCTGCGGCAGGTTGTGTCTTAAGCCGATTTCAAAGTCGTTCGGATCGTGGGCCGGCGTGATTTTCACGGCGCCGGAACCAAACTCGGGGTCGACGTAGTCGTCAGCTACGATCGGAATTTCCCGGCCGACAATCGGCAGGATCACCGTTTTGCCGATCAGGTGCTTGTATCGTTCGTCATCCGGGTGAACAGCGACAGCAGTATCACCCAGCATCGTTTCCGGACGGGTGGTCGCCACTTCGATGTAGCCGCTGCCGTCAGCCAGCGGGTAGCGCATGTGGTGCAGCGCGCCCTTCACCTCTTTGTAGATCACCTCGATGTCGGAGAGCGCCGTGCGTGCGACCGGGTCCCAGTTGATGATGCGGTTGCCGCGGTAGATCAGGCCTTTTTCGTAGAGACGGACGAATACCTCGCGCACCGCCCGGGACAGTCCTTCGTCCATGGTAAAGCGTTCACGCGAATAGTCCAGCGCCAGCCCCAGCTTTTCCCACTGGTCGCGGATGTGTTGGGCGTAGATGTGCTTCCACTCCCAGACTTTTTCCAAAAACTTCTCCCGACCCAGATCGTGGCGGGAAATGCCCTGTTCGCGCAGGTTTGCTTCCACGCGGGCCTGAGTGGCGATTCCGGCGTGGTCCATCCCCGGCAAAAACAGCGTGCTGTAACCCTGCATTCGCTTGGCGCGGGTGATGATGTCCTGCAGGGTGGTGTCCAGAGCGTGCCCCAGGTGCAGCTTGCCCGTCACGTTCGGCGGCGGGATGACGATCGTGAACGGACGTTTGTCCGGATCACGCTCCGCCTTGAAAAACTGCTTTTCGATCCAGTACGGATACCATTTGCTTTCCGCTGCCTTCGGATCGTAGTTCTTCGGCAGCAGTTGATCGATGTCTTGCGTCGGTTGAGTCGACATAGCACATCCTCCTTCGGAAAATAAAAAAACCTTTCATCCAAAGGACGAAAGGATCATTTCGCGGTACCACCTTTGTTAACACACGGCGCGTCGAAAAGACAGACGGGGCGTGCGTTCCCTCAGACACATAACGGCTGTTGACCGGTTTCGGCTAAGCGGCATCGCTTCACCGAAACAACTCCCGGGCGACCTTCAGCCATTCCCTGCCTTAGAGAATCTCGCAGCAAATGATTCTCCCTCTCTGCCAAGGCGTCCTGGCCTACTCTTCCCGTTCATCGCTTGTTCCCTGTTCTGTTGCAGATTCTAGGTTATTATTATATACAAACTGCGCGCAGCCCGTCAAACCCGGCCTGCTACGCTTTTTTGACGCCAATGCCGAGCGCCTCCGCAAACCCCAGCAGTTCCAGGATGTCCAATATCTCTTCCCGCACGTTGACGATTTCCACGTGTTTGCCCGCACTAAGCAAATCCTTGGTGGTGTAAAACAGGCTGCAAATCCCTGAAGAATCGACAAACGTCACGTCGCGAAAGTCAACCGTCACGCGTTGATTCCGCTCCCCGTATTCGCGCAGCAGCCGCCCCACTTCGTCCCCTACGGCCATGTCCAGTTCTCCGGCAAAAAACAGCGCGGCCTGTCCGTCCGCTTCGATTGCCCGGTATTCCATGCACAAACTCCTCTCCCTTGGTTTTCTCATCACGCCACCGGTACTGACAGTTCCCTGCTTTCATGTATTACCCTTTTGTGCATTTCCCAAACATTCACAATGGTTGGACGCGGCACTCCAAGACCAGTTTTGTGCCCGCCGACGAACTGCAAAGCAGGAGCCGGTCGCAGCACCGCAGCATGACGTGAAACCCGACACCCAGCGAGTTTCGGGTGGAATAGCCCTGGATCAGCGTCGCACGCGGCAGTTCTTCCAGATCGATGCCGCCCCCCTGGTCATGGACGACGGCGCGGCACACTTGCTCATTTGCCCGGTAGAGAGTGACCGTACCGCCGCTGCCGTGCTTCAGCGTATTGCTGGCCGCTTCGTTCAGCGCCACGATGTACTGCAATAGACGCTTGTCCGCCATTCCGAGCGGCTCCAGCACCCGTCGGCACTCGCGCCTCAGCCTGCTCAAATCCTCCGGAGCCCGTACGTCAATGGCAGCCAGCATCTCTCCTTCCCTGATCAGTACAAACAGTTCCTCGTCAGTCAACAGGACCAGCTTGTCGCCCGTCACCGACGCCAACACCTGTTTGTACAAATCCCACTCTTTTTTCTGCCGCCGCCGCTCCTCGGCAATCGCCTCCGTAATGTCGATCAGCGCAAGGCCGCACGTCCGGTCCGGCAGGGGAGACGCGTACAGCTCGTAGACACGGCTCCCGTCCGGCGCCACGACCTGTTCCCTGAGCGCGGTGCCCGCGTCCGCCGCCCGTGCCGCCAGACGGCGCATCTCCTGCTCCAGCGGCTCGTCCACCCGAGCTGTCCCGAGCGGACGCAGGCGGCCGTCCTCCACCAGATAAAGGTAGATCGCCCCCACCTGGCGCAGGATGGAGAGCTTCTGCAGCTCCTGCTTGATTATCCGGCTCCACTCGTCGTTCCGCTCCCGCATGTTTTTCAACAGCGAGGCCGGGTCGAGCTCCCCGCTCAGATGCCAGCGGTGAAACTCATCCAGGAGCAGCCGCTCCAGCACCTCGTTCCGGCGCAGCACCTTTTCAATATCCAGCACGTAATACGGCACATTGCGGATTCCCCGGACCAGGCTGCCGATAATCCGAAAGTCGGCGGCCAGCTCCACTTCAATTCGCCCATGCAGCGGCTGCCCGGGACAGTACAGCCCCACTGCGGTCCGGCTGACCGCGCGCAGCTCCGCGACAGCCTCCGCGCCGTCCGCCAAAAGCGTCAGACGAACCTGCCGGGGCGGCAGCACCTTCTGCGCCGAGCGGCCCACCCGCAGTTCGTTCAGGCAGTTGCGGCAGGAGGGCTCGTCGGGACACCGCTCACACAGTATCATGCTCCTTCCCCCTCTTTCTTCGCAGCCGTTTGAAACTGAAGGATCAACAAGGAAATGTCATCCTTCTGCTGCCAGGCGCGGGTCAATTCCCAGACGCGCTGCTCCACCAGGGCAATGCGATCTTCGGCCGATGTCCGGCATTCGTTCCACAATGCGGACAATTCCCGGCGCCATCTGTCGGGGCAGCGGCTCGAATCGCGCCGCTTCAGGTCTGGCAGGCCATCCGTGTAGACGAGCAGCATGCCGTCTTCAGTAATGTCCATTTCCTCCCGGACGTAGCGGCTGTCGGACGACAACCCCAGCCCCAAGCCCCCGGCGCAGGAGAACAGGCCGACCTTGCTGGCCGACAGGTACAGCGGCTGGGGATGGCCCGCCCGGCTGAGAAAGAGCTTGTGGGCAACAGCGTCGTACACCACGATCAACATCGTGATGAACGAGCGCGTTTTGCTCAAATCCGCATACAGCAGGTTGTTCAGCCTGTAGAGTATCTGGTCAGGCTCCCAGCACGTCTGGATCACTGCCCGCAGCGCGCTGCGAATGCTGTTGGCCATCAGGCTGGCCGGCAGGCCGTGTCCCGATGCGTCTGCCACGACAAAGCAGGTGTAGCGCTGGTCAATCCGGACGTAATCCACGTAGTCCCCGCCCACGTAGGCAACCGGCAGATAGACCGCTTTTGCCTGCAGGCGCGGCAGCACCATCCGTTCCTCAGGAATGAGCAGCAGTTGAATTCTCCGCGCAAGCTCCATCTCCTGCTCCATCAGGCGCAGTTCAAGCGACTGGTTTTCGTGCAGACAGCGCAGGATCAGACCACGCACGTTGACCGCGAGCAGTCGGTAAAAGGGGTGCTCCATCTCTTTTTCATCCGCCTCTTCGTCCGCCGTCTTGGCCAACACCACCACGTAGCGGGGCGACAGCGGCGAATCCCGCTGTTCGTCGACGACAATCTGCTCCGTCAGCGTATGCCGAATTTGCGGATGGTCCGGATTGCCCCGGACGCTCTCGTAATAGACGACACCATCCGCTGACTCCAGGGACAGCCGCAGGTATAAAAGCGTGCCCATTTTGGCAAACCAGGCGTCCACCAGCTCCTCGATCACCAGCTGCAGGTTTTCGTAGCTCACTTCCCTCATGCTGTGCTCGTTGCTGACGATCAGGAGCTGTTCATAGCGCTGCTTCAGCTTGAGCAGCTGCGCCATCTGGGCGTTTTTCCGCCCACTCTGCTCCAATTGCTCCGCGAACCTCCGTTCCAGTCTGTCCACATACCCAAAGGCGCGTTTGATCACGCTCCGGTTGGCCCGGATTGTCAGCACCAGCCTCACCAGCGCCACCAGCGCTCCCAGGGCCATGCCGATCAGACTGAGGCGCGGTATGGCGGCAACGGATAAGGCGGCAACCACGGTACCTGTCAGCAGTACCGCCGCCATGGATGCATCATGGAGGGAAAATGTCAGTCTTTCGTACGAATGGGTGCAGTCGTCGATTTCCAGTGAGCGTTCACTGACTCGCTCACGACGCTGATGCGCCCGGCAGAGAAGCCAAAGCGAAGTGGCCCCCGCTCCAAACAGCAGAGCCGGAGACAAAAAGGGCAGCGCCGCCGTCAAAACAATAAACGGCAAAACGGCCGCAAGCAGGCGGCGCCGATCCGGCTGGGCCGCATCCGCCATCCGCCGATTGGCGAGTGCCAGGGTGACGGCGGGAAGCAGCAGCAAAAACCCGCTTTGCAGCGCCATTTGGGCGTGCAGCTGGCGGGACAAATCCGGCATGAGCATCAGGCAGACGGCTGTTGTGCCCAACATGGCGCACAGCGTCAGTGCGTCCAGCAGCGTCTTCCACCGCTCGCGGCCGAGATACGGAGCAAACATCGTGTGCAAGGCCAACAGAAAAAAGAGCGAAAAGCACACACACAAAGACAGGCTGATTATCCGGCCCCAAGCCATCGGGATGAATCCCAGCAGGTGTCCGGCTCCCCAGCTGATCAATCCCCATCCCAGCCAAAACGCATCCCAACGCCTATCGCAAGCTGAACGACGGGACACATGCACCAGATACGCGCCCGCGCCCGTACCCAGCGTGTAAAGAAGAGCTTCCCAGATCATCGTGGATCTCCTTATTTTTGCTATCCTATCAGACTATTTTCATTTTACCTACCCGCTCACTCCTGCGTCCAAACCTGTTTTTGCCCCGATAAGCGCGGCTGGTGCAAGGCACTGGCTGTATTCCTTGCGCATATGCTGGAACGAGGTGATTCCGATGAACTGCCGCTGGAAATTCCACCCCACCTACCTGAGGATCAAGTACGGCTGCAAACAGGTTCTGCTGCCGCTGATCATCTTTCAGTTCATCCGCACGGTGATCGTTCCCACATCGTTTGACGTCGTCCTGCTCGGCATCCTGGGGCTCTTGTACGTGGCCATTTACCTCGGCTGGCTGTAGGGGACTTCAATGAGGACAGCAAAAAAACAACGCCCCACTCTGTGAGACGCTGCTTGTCAAAAGGCCTGCTGAACCCAGCGGTTGAGCCGCATCAACCGGTCTATATCCTTCTCCAGCCGCTTGACGGCGTACAGTTCGTTCCAATCCCGCATGCCGCCGTAGTAGATTTCGATATCCCGCATCACCCTTTCCGGGTAGGTGAGAAAGATTGAAAGCAGGTCGATCTCATCCGGCCGAAGCGGAAAGATGCTGGTGTAGTGATGAAACAGTTGACTCGCCCCCGCCGCGTCGCCCGCCTGGTGAAAATAGGCGCGGTAGAACAGGGTCAGGTCACGGGTGGGCGTGTCAAAGAGGGCGCGGTCAAAGTTCAGCAGCTTTCCCTTCCCCGAGCGGTCGGGCATGATGTGGGCCGGATGGGGGAAACCGTGGATCAGGGACAAGCGGAAGTGGGCGTGGGTCTGGTGCCGTTCCCGCCAATCCCGGAGCCGGGCAATCGCTGTTTGGGCCAGTTCGGACACGTACGCCTGATTGGCGAGGAAGACCACGTCAAACGGCGATGGATACAGGCGCTCACGGGCCAGGTCGGCCGCCTTCTCCGCATGTGCCAACAGATGCTGCCAGCGTTTCAAAAGGGAGTCGATCAGCGGCTCTACCTGGCGAGGATCGTCAAACCGGAAATTTTGCGTCAAATGGTGCAGCTCGGCCAATCGTTCCACGGTCGGCGTCGCCCAGGCCAATGGCTGATTGTCCCACAGTTCGCCCCCGGGCATCCAGACGGTCAGGTAATACGTGGTCTCTCCCTGCTGGACGTAAGGTTCGTCGTATTTCGTGTAACAGTACGGCACGGTTCCGTCCCATCCCCGCTGCTGCAGATGGCGCAAAACGCCGCTGACAAGCAGCAGCTTTTGCGCAGAGACCCGCGTCCGCTTGCAGACAAACGATCCGTAAGGGGTCAACACCTTGTACACGTTGGGGGGTTTTAGTTCATCGACGGTCTGGGCGTACATGTCGTATTCACGAAACAGCGGATAAATATCGTCAAAGCGGCTCATACGCCTACTCACTCCTTGCACCCTCAGCCCGCTCAGCCACACGCCGCAGCAAACCGTCGACGGCTTGCTGACGAACGAGGGCCTGCTCAAACTCCGCTGCCGAGCCCCCGTCCGGCTGACCATCATCCTCCATGTATTTTTCCATTTGTTTCCATAATTCCGTTGGTGCCGCCAGAAACGCCAGCATTAGCGTATAGTCGCCGTAACTGAGCGGTTTTGCCTCCTCGTAGCCGTCGAGAAAGGCATCCACCTGAGCTTGGTCATGATGCGTCAGGTACAGATCCCGCAAAAAGACGGCCACATCCCGCTGCTGAACGGACAGCGTCGGCTGGAAAAAGCCGCGCAGGTAAAGCCTGCCATCGATCATGCCCAAATTGTCCCGGTGCAGTTCGCCGTGCGAGACGGACAGTGCAGCCGGATCAATCCGCGAGCTGGCCAACAGGTCGGCGCTGCGCTGCATACGCTGGAGCACGAAGGGAAACAATTCGGCGACTCGCCGCCGTTCCCCCTCCGCCCGCCTGTACCTGGCCCGTACCGCTTCCCACAATTCCCGTGCCCGCCTTGACTCGGCCACCGCCTGAAGCTGTTCCTGGCGCCAAAAGTCTACGGCGGGAAACAGGCTGCTCTCCCGCTGGGCTGCGTGCATCATGCCGATGATCCTGCCGCATTGGCGGATGGTCTCGTGATCCGTCGGAACCGGTTCGATGTGGCGCAGATGGTCTGTCAGGGTAATGCCGCGGCTGGCCTTCACCAGATACGGTTTGGCATCCCGCGTGCGAATGAACCGTTCCAGTTCGCGAAACCCCTGCCGGGCCATCCTCTCCCGCCAGGCAAACGACCAGCGCATCACGTCCACACGCGGCCAGATACGCAGTTCCTTGGTGCCCCGGTTTGTCTCCAGCAGATAGCAGTCTTCCAGCGGCGTCATGTGGATTACCCTCGCCCGATAGCGCCGACAAATCTCGGAAAGGTCGATTTTCTCCACGGTTCCCCGCTCCTCACTCTGGAATGTACAAAATTTGCCCCTCCACTACCTGGTCCGCGCTCAACTTGTTTACCTCCAGGATCTTGGAGATGGGCAGGGAGTACCGCTGGGAAATGGATTCCAGCGTGTCGTTGCGCTGAATGATGCACAGTTTCAACTTGCTGTACCGCTCTTCTTTGCCGCGGATGAACGAGGTGAGGTTGTGCATCGCTTCCAGCGTCCTACTGTCCGGCTCGTACGCGTCCGCCCTGCGGGAAGAACTGGAGGACGACTCGGCGCTTTCGGCTGCCTGCGCTTCCTGTTGGATGCGACTTGCCTGGGAAAAGATGGACGTGAGGTTCAGTTTCTCCCCTTCTCCCTCGGTCGGCTTGCCGGAGATGGCCACACGCACCTCCCGCTCCTCTTCCGGCTTGGGAGCAGTCTGCACTTCCAAAACGTCCGGCTCCTCCTGCGCTTCGACGGTATCCGCCTCTTTCGCCTCCGCCTTGGCCTCGGCCACTCCCGTTTCTTCCGCTTTTACGCTTGCTTCAGCCGCTTCCGCTGCTTCCGCCTCCACGCTTGCTTCGGCCTTCACGCTTGCTTCCGCTTCGGCCGCTTCCGCTGCTTCCGCCTTCACGCGGGCCTCAACCGCTCCCGCCTCTTTTGCCTTCTTGTTGGCCTCGACAATTCGCGATTCACCCGCTGCAGGCCTGGCGCTTCCCGTTTCTTTACCTTCTGCCTGGGCCTCAACACCGCGTGTATTTTTCAATTCGGCCTCGTACGATGATGCGAATCTGGGAGCAGTGGCATCTGGAGCACTCTCCCACCTGCTTTGCTCCTCCCGAGCAGACGCGCGGTTCACCTCCCAGGGTGGAGCCTGATGAAACGACATCTCTGGATATTCGTCTGCTTCCAAAGCCGGCTGATCCCACGCACCTGTCACCTCACCGTATTCCGCTGAGGCGGTCACATCGCCATAATCCGTCTGGGAAGATGGCAAAGGTGAGGCAGGCCGGTCAAACATCGCCGCGTATTCAGCAAGCTCCTCTGCCTCCGCATGAGGCTCCCGCTCCATCCTCTCCAGCTCAGACAGCCTCTGTTCGAGTTCTTCCAACGAAGCTGGACGTGCCACGCGGTCCCGCTGGTCCGGGCTGATTGCTTCGGCCTGCCACTGTTCTGCTGCGCGGCTCTCCACATCCACGTCCGAATGCATGTCCGAGTCCGTCTGCGGCTGCACGTCTGCACGCACGGACATGTCCGCTTCCGCCGTTTCCACCTCCGACTGCATCGCCTTCTGGTCGGATACCCAGTAAGGCTCTGCCATGTGGGCGGCTTCATCGGCGGGGGACGCTGCCGAGTCGGGCTGCAGGGCGGATTGTTGCCCCTGCTCGGTCAGCTGAATGCCGGCAATTTTCAGTTCTGCTTCGATCAGCAGTTGATGCGGCGTTTCCACCTGGCAATCAAAACCGTCTACGACCGCGTAAATGTCCCCCATTTCGGCAACCCGGCTGACTGGGATCGTGATGTTGACGGGGATCCGATGATTCACTTCCTCCTCAAAACCGAACAGCCCGCCGTTGTTTCCCGCCTGCGGAAACGGAGCGAATGTCACCGCTTCCACCAGGGTTTCCGCTCCGCCTTCGGTGGGCTCCGAGGCGCCCCTGGCCGGCTCGTATGTTCCGTACAACTGCAGGCAGCCTGTTATGGAGATGAAGGACTGGTTTTCCAGCACCTCAATATCGGGGACCAATTCCAGCTCTTTCAATTCGCCAATCCCGGCGCGTTCCGCGGGGAGGAATATGGTTTCCTTGATGGCGAACGACAGCAGCCCATCCTGAATCGCCATTCGTGCTCCTCCTTTCAAGTGCAGGACATTTCCCTATACTATATGGACAGGACGAGCCGTTTAGCACTGCAAAATGAAAGGAGCACAAAAGAAATGATAGCCGTGCTGCAGCGAAAAGACGGAGACGTGCGCCAACCAGCGGTCTGCCGGTGATGTCCAATGCTGCCATCAGCAAATGAGGGCAGCCACAACAGCTTTTTTTACATGGACATGCCGCACGGATACGCAAAAAAACCGGGGCATCAATTCCCCGGTTTTTGTGTCAAGTGGTCAAGCAGTTCGCGCATTGCCCGTTTTCCTTGGTCAATGCAGTCGGGCACCCCGACTCCGCCGTATGAGGCGCCTGCCAGCCGCACTGCAGGAAGCGCTGCACCTACTTTGGCAGTCACGTCGCGCAGCCACTGCTGATGGCCGACCATGTAGGGAAGGCCCCTGTTCCAGCGGGTGACCCGGTAAAAATCAGGCGTATCGCCGATCTTCATGACCCGTTTTAAATCGCGAATGACCACGTCGACGATCTCCTCGTCGGAGCGGTCGACGATTTCCTCGTGGCCCGGCTTGCCGACATAGCAGCGGACGAGCGCTTTTCCCTCGGGTGTCGTATGGGGCCACTTGCGATGCGTCCAGGTGCAGGCGGTGATGGTGTAATTGGCCTTGCGCGGCACGACGAAGCCCGTTCCCTCCACGTCCAGAGGCACCGCCTCCGCCGGGTAGGCCATCGCCACCGTGGCCATGATCGTCGGCTTTGCGCCGCCGAGCGGCGGGATATCGACGTACGGACGCAGCAGTTCCTGCGCCACCGGATGAGGGACGGCCAACAGCACTGCATCCGTCCGCAGCGTCCGACCGTCGCTCAACTGCAGCATATATCCCTCCGGCCGCTTTTCGATCTGCCGCACTCCGGTATTCTTCTGCACCGCCTCTGCCGGCAACAGCTGCTCGATCCGCTCCGCCAGCGACTGCAGTCCGCCTTTCAGCGTCATGAACATGCCCGTCGGCTTTTTCGGCTGTTCCGGCTTTGCCTGCGGCCGTGCGTTTTTCATCGCCAGGATCAGGCTGCGGTACTTTTGTTCCATTTGCGCATACTGCGGAAACGTGGAGAGCAGGCTCAGCTTGTCGATGTCGCCGCCATACACACCGGAGATGAGCGGCTCGATGACGTTTTCGATCACTTCGTCGCCGAGACGGCGGCGGAAAAAGTGACCGACTGATTGGTCCTCGCCCGGTTTTCCGCCCGGCAGCACCAGGTCGGCGGCAGCCCGCAGTTTGCCCAGCGGCGACACCAGCGGCGTCCAGACAAACGGCAGCAGTTTGGTGGGAATGCCCATTACCGCCCCTTCCGGTATGGATACGAGGCGATCCTTATGGACGATGTACGCCTGTCCGGCGTGGTTGTGCACAAGCTGATCGCCCAACCCGACGTCTTTGATCAGTTGGGAGGCGCTTGTTTTACGCTCCAAAAAGGAGTCCGCCCCCAACTCGATGGTAAATCCCTGATGCCGCCACGTCTGGATTTTGCCGCCCAACCGGCTGCTTTCCTCCAGCAGGGTAAAGCTGACCGGTACGCCCTCTTCACGGCTCCATTTTTGCAGGTAGTAGGCGGCGCTCAGTCCCGTGATGCCGCCGCCCACGATCGTCACATGCAGGTGTTTGTCGCTCATACGCTATTTCCCCAAGTCCGCCAACTTCTTTCCGACAACATCCGCCAAACAGGCGATAAACTCCGGTCTGGCGTTGGGCATCGGCGGGCGGTAGTAGTTTGCGCCCAGTTCTTCCGTCACCGCTTTGCACTCGATGTCGTTGTCGTAGAGGACTTCCAAATGTTCGGCGACGAACCCAACCGGACAGTAGACAAACGACGTGTAGCCATGCGCCGCGTGCAGCTCTCTGGTCAAGTCCTGCACGTCCGGCTCCAGCCACGGTTCCGGCGTTCTGCCGGCGCTTTGCCATCCCACCGCGTAGTGGGTGACTCCGGCGGCCTCGGCAATCCGTTTGGCCGTATCCTCCAGCTGTTGCGGGTACGGATCGCCCAGCTGCAGAATCTTCTCCGGCAGGCTGTGAGCCGAGAAGATGACCACCGCTTTCTCCCGCTCCGCTGCCGACATGGCAGCAAACGTGTCGCGAAGCGCATTCGCCCAGTAAGCGATAAAGCCCGGCTCCTCATACCAACTGTCGATGCTGTTGATCACCGGACCGCCAATCTTCTCCGCATGGGCTTTTGCCCGAGCGTTGTACTCCTTGACACTGTAGGTGGAGTAATGGGGAGCAAGCACCAGGCTGATCGCCTCGGTGATGCCGTCGCGGTGCATCGCATCCACCGCGTCCTCGATAAACGGCGCGATGTGCTTCAAGCCGAGGTAACCGACAAATTCCGCATCGGGGTGACGGCGGTTCAACTCCGCTTCCAGCGCTCGCACCTGCTCGTCCGTAATCTCAGCAAAACGGTTGATCCCGCCGACCGCTTCGTAACGCGCCTTCAGGTCGTTCAGCAGGTCTTCCGGCGGTTTGCGACCGCGACGAATATGGGTGTAGTACGGTTCGATTTCGTCCTGGCTGCGCGGCGTTCCGTACGCCATCAGCAAGAGGCCCCATTTACGCTTCGCCATCTGTTCACACCTCCCGTCACGAATCTCGGCGGTAACTGTGGATGAAGCGGGTCAGTTTCTGCAGCGTTTCCACCTTCGCATCCGGGAAGACGCCGTGCCCCAGATTGAAGATGTAGCCAGGCTGTTTGGTCCCCTCGTCCAAAATCGCCTTCGCTTTGGCCTCCAGCATGTCCCACGGCGCCAGCAGGAGCGTCGGGTCGAGATTGCCCTGCAGCACCTTGGTGACCCCCAGTTCCCGCGCGGTACGGATGGAGGTGCGCCAGTCGAGACCGACCACGTCCACCGGCAGGCGGTCCCACTCCTTCAGCAGGTGGCCGGCGCCAACGCCGAAGTAGATCGTCGGCACGCCTGTTTCTTTCAGCGCGCTGAAGATGCGGTGCATCACCGGCGCAATATAGGTGCGGTAGTCCTCGTCGTTGAGTGCGCCCACCCAGGAGTCGAACACCTGCACAGCCTGCGCACCGGCGCCAATCTGCGCTTTCAGGTAGCGAATGGTCATCTCTCCCAGCTTGTCCATCAGCGCCTGCCATGCCTCCGGCTGCGTGTACATGAACGCTTTCGTCTTGTGGTAGTGCTTCGACGGGCCGCCCTCGATGATGTAGCTGGCCAGGGTGAAAGGCGCGCCGGCGAAACCGATCAGCGGTACGGAGAGCTGCTGGCGCAGGATTTTAATCGCTTCCATTATGTACGGCACGTGCGATTCCGGGTCCAGTTCGCCCAGGCGCTGCACATCGGAAAGCGTTTTGACCGGATTGGCAATGACTGGTCCGACGCCCGACTCGATGTTGACGTCCACTCCGATCGGCTTCAGCGGGGTCATGATGTCAGCAAACAAAATGGCGGCATCGACACCCAACTGCTCAACGGGCAGCCGCGTGACTTCCGCACACACTTCCGGTATGTAATTCATCTCAAAAAAGCTGTACTTGGCGCGAATCGCCCGGTACTCCGGCTGATAGCGCCCCGCCTGCCGCATGTACCAGACCGGTACGTGCTCCGTCGGCTCGTGGCGACAGGCTTTCAAAAACGTATCGTTAAACGGTTTTGCACTCATGAACAAACCTCTCTTCGTTCAAAGAATGATCCTCTTTCATGATACCATCCACCATTCGACAAATCCCGCATCTTTTGTGTCAAAATCGTTATCGTTTCATAGTGTTTCCAAAAAGTTCCTACTGAATGCGAATATCCCCGGTCGCGGAGCGGACGAGGATGCGGGGTCCGTCGGAGCCGTTCGATCCATCCAGCCTGTGATCCGTTCGCTCGCTGTAGGATAGTCCGGGCCACTCGGCGTCCACTTCACCCGTGTCGGATTTCAGGTCGAGCCGGACGGCCGCCGGTTTCTTCTCCACTTTGATCTGCACGTCGCCCGTATCAGTTGTGATGTCAACATTGCCGGTCAGTTCGGCCAGCACCAGATCCTGCACGTTTCCCGTATCGCTGTCGATGTTGACATCGCCGCGGATGCCGACCAGGTCCATGTCACCCGTGCCGGTGCTGACCGCCAGCTGGTCGCCCTCAAAGCCGTTCAGCTTCACGTTACCGGTGCCTGTTTGGATCGTCAGGCGCTTGGCCTGCAAGCTGCCGGTGCGAATGTCTCCCGTCACGGTGGCAAGCTGCACGTCCTGATAGGCAGCAGCAGGAATGGTCACCTGGAGTTCCAGTCGAGTGTTGGGAGAGAAGAAAAAGCCGCCCTGTTTTGGCTCCCCCACAGTGATCCGCAGGATACCGTCAGGGGTTACCTCCGTCTGCAGCGTCGGCTTGAGAGCAGCGGACAGCTCCCCGACCAGCCGGACGCTGATCGACGACTCCTGGGCTGCGGAGAAGACAACATCAGCTGTCTCCGTCTTCAATTCGATATTGTTCACCTGCTGTGTGATCGTACGCTGCTCGTCGATGGACTGCACGTCAAAATGGAAATGCCCCCCCTGATGAAACTGCCAGACGAGCCCTCCCACTCCGACAAGAAAGGCAAGAAAGAAAAAGCCGAATAATCGATTACTGATGCGTTTCATCTCATTTCCCCCTGATCAAGCGCAGATTGAAATGCAGGTAGCGCAGAGATTGCCGGTACAGCCAGCCGGTCACCCGGAACAGCCCGATCGCCATCATGCCGCCCAGTCCAAACGACGCGATGCCGGCAAACACCATGTAGGTGCGGTGATCGGATGCTTCCGGAATGACAAAAGGAAACAGCAGGCCGACCGGTGCGATCAAAAGTGCCAGCGAAGCGGCGTAGAGGCCGATCAACACGCCGATGAGCGCAAGAAACGGTCCCAGGACAAAGACGAGGTTAAAGAAGACAAGCATGACGGTCGCGATCACCGTCCGCGTCATGTTGCCGACGGACGCATCGGAATTCGCCTGGTATATCCGATGGTCGGCCAGGATTTCTTGTGCAATCAGCCGGGGACTGCCCAGTGCTTCGGCAATCTCCTGCTCGCTTTTTCCGCTCTTGACACCGTTCAAAAAGTGCTGCGTGTAACTGGCCAGGATGTCCAACCGCTCCTTGTCCGGAAGCTCGCGCAGCAAGCTGTCCAGCTCACGTATAAATTCACTTCTCGTCATAAACGATCCCCCCTGGTTCATCCGATTGACCCCGCAGGCGAATGCACAACTCCACGTAACAAACGGAGTCGTTCCCGATCGGTTCGCCCTGAATCGGGAAGCTGGCAACGGACAAGCATCGACCCGAGCCAAACGCATTTTCCCATTGCTGACTTGTGAACGGCGCTTTCACTACCATTGTACTAGGATCGCGGCGATTAGCGAATACAGCCCCAAATGTACGTTACGAGCAAGGCCCCCGTTTCATTTCATACGTGTTCTCGATTGGGCGACGGGAGACACACATTTCTTCTCTGCGCCAGTCAAGCGGAGGCGTATTTTCCAGTGATGTCTGTTTCAAAAACAAACGACGCCAGATGGCAGCGCCTATGAAATATGAAAATGTGAATCTGACAATCTGTATTATGTCCGGTTGATATAGTTATAGACATGCTGGCAGCATTATTGTAAAATAAAACCAAATATTCCAAATATTAAATTATTTAAGGAGGAATTTGCGATGAGCCGACGTTTTCTGCCCGCCTTGCTCGCCCCTTCCCTCGCCCTTTTGCTGGCCTGGCCGTCCGCTGCCGCAGCAGCCCCCAGTCCCACTCTGCACGACGACAATCCAAACGGAAAAGCAGGTGATTGGTACACCGGAGCGATACCGCCCAACGCTTCGAATGACAAACCGGTATTGCTGTTCGTGCAGGGGCTTCATTCTGACTACACCACGTGGACTGCCTCCGACGACTTTTACACCGCCGCTTACAACGCCGGATACCGCACCGCGTTCGTCCAGCTGCCGGATGCGGAGGGCACCGGCGGCAGCATGTGGACCAACGGCCGCATATTGGCAGATGTCATCAAGAAAGTGGCCGACTACTACCAAGTCCCCCAGATCAATGTAATCGCCCATTCAAAGGGCGGCATTGACACGCAAGCGGCGCTGGTGTACTACGGAGCGCACCCCTACGTCAACGTCGTACATCAATTGGGCACGCCCAACAAGGGGTCGGAACTGGCCGACCTGGCCTACAGCGATTGGACGTGGTGGCTGGCGGAGATTATTGGCATGCGTGACGATGCCGTCTACTCGCTGCAAACCTCCTACATGGCGCAGTTCCGTGAGCAGACAGACAGCCGGGCGGAAGCCCGCAAGGCCACCACGTACATGGGAGCAGGTACCGGTGACGATGGATGGTTTTCCCCCACCTGGTTCGCCCATGCCATCCTCCCCGGCTCGGATGACGGGGCCGTCTCCCTCGACTCGGCGTTCGGTCTGCCGTACGGTATCCGCTCCTTTACGGACAAAGGCTCGGAAAAGCTCTCCCACTTCCAGCTGCGGGATGCCTCCAAGACTTGGGAGCTTGTCCGGCCCAAGCTGAAACTGGCTTCCGCCGGATGGAGTGAAGCCGGAGCGGCTGAAGCCGAGTGGACTGACGCTGGATCGGCCAAAAAAGCGGATCAGGCCGACCGGGTGCCGGCACGCAGCAAAGACGACGCTACCAGTGCCATCTATCGCGGCGGAGAAGTGGACGGCGAGCAGACGGAGCGCATTCCTCTGGAAGGCGGCCTCAAGAACGTGATGATCGACGTCATGGTGGCTGACGAAGCGACCACGGTGGAACTCATCAGTCCGTCGGGGAAGGTGTACAGGCCGGAAGATGGAGAGGCAGTGTCGGACGAACACGGCATCTTCGGCAAAGCCATGCATCACGTCTTCTCGATTGACAAGCCGGAAAAAGGAGAGTGGACCGCGAAAATCAACGGCAAACGGGACGCGTACTTCCTGCTGGCCGCCGTCAAAGGAGGCGTCGACCTGAATTGGCAGGCGGACAAGCAGGTGTTCAAGAAAAACGACACCGCTTCGCTGCAGCTTGAGACGCGCAAAGGCAAAACAAAGCAGACCTCGCTTCAGCAGGCCACGCTGCGTCGGTCCGGATCCGGCAAGGGAACTGAGCTGAAGCGGCTCCGTGTCAATGCGGTCAGCGACAACGAGATGAACATTCGCTTCCAGGTGCCGTCCGAGCCGGGTGTCTACAATCTGTCGTTTGAGGTGACAGGCGTAGACGAATCAGGGGCAGCGTTTACGCGGTCGGTCAACTACAATTTTGCCGTCACGGACGATGACGGTGAGATTCCTCTTCCCGAATAAAACGAAAGAAAGCCCTCCGTCCGGCAGCTGTTCGGACGGGGGCTTTCGCTGTTGCTTCATGGCGGGTAGCAGCAGTATGGTCCTGCCGATCGCTCGTTTTACTCGTTGACTTCGACGATGCGCCCTTCTACCTTTGGGTTCACCGTCTTATTGTTTATCAGCGCTTCTTCGACGATGGTGTAGAGCGTGAGACCGGTGTTGAATCCCGGTTTGTTAAACGACTCGTAGCCGTCGCCGCCGGCAGCGATGAAGTCGTTGGTGGCTACCTTGTAGGTTTTCTTCAGATCAAGCGGCTGGCCGCCCACTTTCACTTCCACGACACGCTCGCCGGCCGGCTTTTTCGGATTGTAGGTAAAGGACATGCCGCTGATTTGCGGGAATCGTCCTGCGCCTTCCTCCACCTGGCTGACGCCGTTTTCCAGCGCCTTTTTCAGCTCTTCGCCTGTCACTTCGATCACGGTCAGGGTGTTCGGGAACGGCAGCAGCGTGTACAGGTCCTTTTTCGTGATGTCGCCCGCTTTCAACTGGGTGCGGATGCCGCCTCCGTTGATCAGGGCCACGTCCGCTTCGTGTCCTTTGATTGCCTTCGTGCGCTCCAGCATGATGTCTGCGACCAGGTTGCCGACGTTGGTTTCTTTTTTGCGCACCAGGCTGCGGTCTCCGTCCAGATCCACTTCCGACTTGGCGATCACTACGCCCATGACTTCGTCGATCTTGCTGACAATCTCCTGCACCAGTTTCTCTACTTCCGGGTCAGCCTGTACACTCTCATCGTACTCTTTCAACCCGCCGCTAAACGCGACCAGCTCCTTGCCCAGGTAGTACAGGTCGGCACGGCCCAGAGATTTGCCGTATTCCCAGTCCTGCACGATGTAGGTGCCGTTGACCACTTCCGGTGTCTTCAGCGGCGTGTGGGAGTGGCCGCCGACGATCAGGTCGATGCCCGGCACGTTCTTCGCGATTTCGCGGTCCACCTCAATCCCCACGTGGGAGACCACGATCACGTGATCCGCTTCCTTTTTCAACTGCGGCACGACCACCTTCGCCACTTCCACCGGATTTTTGAACGTCAGCCCTTTCACGTTGTCCGGATGCGTGAGAATGGGCGTATCCTCCGCCACGAAGCCTACGAACGCGAACTTCTTGCCGCCGATCTCCGCCTTGTACGTGGGCACGAGGAACTCCGTGCCGTCAGCCTTAAACACGTTGGCGGAAATGATCGGGTACTTCAGCATATCGCGCAGCTTGAGGAGCTGTTCGTAGCCGAAGTCAAACTCGTGATTGCCCGCGGCCATCACGTCGTAGCCGAGGTGATTGAGAATCGGCACGACGGACTCTCCCTTGAACTGGTTGACGAAGACAGTGCCCTGGAAGGTGTCGCCGGCGTCAATCAGCAGGAAGTTCTCGTTTTCCTGACGCCACTCTTTCAGCAGCGTGGCAATCTTGGCAAAGCCGAATTCCTTGAGGCTTGCATCCTCTTGAATATGTCCGTGCGTGTCATTGGTGTGGGCGATGGTGATGTGCGTGGTGGCCGCGTCCCCGATCGCCTGGAAGAATTCGCCGCGGGTCACCTGTGCCTTGTTTTCCAGCTTGAGCGTATAGCCCAGCTTTTTCGCCATCTCCGTCAGCTTTGCGGCGGACGGCAGTTGTGTCGGAGTGTTGATGTCGTTTGCGCTAATTGCTCCCTGGCTGTTTAGCCAAGTCAGGTACGGTGCGGACCAGTGGGCTCCTTTGCCCGCCGAGGCGGTGACGTGGACTCCTTTCAGTTTGGCAAAGACGACGGCGGCCTCAGCCAGCGTCACGCTGCGCTCCAGCGCCAGATCACCGTTTTGTCCCGGTAAGAGGATGGACTTTTTTACCATCCAGTCCACATGCTTTACCGGATGGAGCGGCGCGGCAAACGCCGATCCGGCCATCAGCGACGAACAGATCGCTGCAGCCACTACGGCCAGGCTGATGCGACGTGCTTTTTTCATGAGTGCTTCTCCCCCCAAAACAATAATTGATAGAATAGGACAGCACTACTGATTATAGCAAAATTTTCTTGCGATTTGTCCACATTTTGTCAGAAACTTCCCATAAATTCGCCAATCGCCGCCGTCAAGTCATCCGGGACTTCCAGCATGCCCATGTGGCCCGCTTTCGGCAGCAGCACCTGGCGAACGTGCGAACCGTCTGCCGTGAAGGTCTTGGCCGGGGAGACGATCTGGTCCTGTTCGCCCGCGACAAGCAGCACAGGCAGGCTGGTTTTCTGCAGGACGTGCCGTCGATCCGGCCGATCTCTCATCCCCTGCAACGTGCGGATCGCTCCCTGCGGATCAGTCCCAAGACCTATTTCCCTGGCCAGCCGCACATCGTCAGGACGGGAGGTGACGCTGTCTGGGGCAAACAGCCTGGGCACAAGCGCCTTGATAAACGGCTCCATCCCGTTCTGCCTGATGCTCTCCATGCTCTTGTCGCGGTTGGCCTTTCCCTGTTCGTCGTCGGGATACGCGGTGGAGTGGATCAGCCCGAAGCCAGTCAGCCTGTCCGCGTAGCGCTCCGCAAACGCCAGCGTCACGTAACCGCCCAGCGAGTGGCCCAGCAGCGTCGTCTGTTCCACTTCCAGCGCATCCAGCAGATGAACCAGATCCTCTGCCAGCCGTTCCATCGTGTACGGCTCGTCCGGCGCGGAACTGCTGCCGTGTCCCCGCAAGTCCGGCACGATCACGCGGAACCGCTTTGCCAGTGCGGGTATCACCTTTTGCCAATAGGCTGAACTGCCGCAAAAACCATGTACCAGCATGAGCGGTGCGCCGCTGCCCGCATCGGTGTAGGCGAGGCGAACGCCGTTTGGCAACGATACTTGTTTCATCATCGCAAATCCCCCTCGTTTTTCTCCTATTTTCAAAGTGTTGCCCGGCCAGGCGGATTCATACACCTGCCGGCTGAAAGCCGGATCACGTGGAATCCCCGGCCGCCGGAGCGGAACAAGTCCGCTTGCCAGGGCTTGTCCTGCCCCGGTATGATTGGAAAAACACGGTAATGAACTCCCTCAGGCCAATCACGCGCTGGAAATCAATCTGGACGCGGAGGCGTCGCTCGACGTGCTGCGCCGCCTTATGCGGGATATGGCCACGTTCCTCTCCGACCGCCTTTCAATACCCGAACGGTAGGATACGGACTGCGGAGACCGCCCTCTCTGTTCCCGGCACCGCCGGCGGTTTGCCGCAGCACGTCCCCCTTTCCTCTTCTCAGACTTTAGACTCATTTCTCGTTTGAACGCGCAAAAACACTCACGACGAAAGCCCCTCGTGCCGATATGTGAAAAGGACCTCACGTTTACGACTCTGAGCACACCTGGAGGGAGCGTCATGATACATGCATCTCATCGGGCACTTATCCTGCTGATCGCGCTGAGTATAGTAAGTCTCGTATTTTTGATAGGACTCTCCACCAAGGAGACAACGGCCGAAGTACTGCCAACCCGCGTGAAGCCTGCCGAAGGAAAGCCGCTGAAAGCCACGTGGCTTTGGCACACATACGAGACCGCTTCGGAACCGGATCAAATCCTCACGTTTGCCGCCGAGCAAGGCGTAAACCTGCTGTATCTGAAAATCGATACCTCGCTCTCCCCTGCGTATTACCGGAAGTTCATCGGCAAAGCCCGCGCTGCCGGAATCGACGTGCATGCGTTGGGCGGGAAATCCGATTGGGGGCTGGCACAAAACCGTCAGGACATCCTTGCGCTCGTCGATTGGGTCAACCGGTACAATCGCAAAGCAAAGGCTCAGGAAAAAATCACCGGCATCCATCTGGACATCGAACCGTACCTCCTGCCTCAGTGGAAAACAGATCAGCAAGCAGTCATCCGGCAGTGGATGGGCAACGTGGAGGCGTATGTCAGCAAAATCAAGCAGCAGCCTTCCCTGCAGATTGGGTGTGATCTGCCGTTTTGGCTGGACAATATCCCCGTCCCCGGCAGCCCCGACACCTCGCTGGCCGAATGGATGATCGCCAAGCATGATCACGTGGCCGTGATGGCTTACCGCGACCGGGCGGCAGGATCGAACAGCATCTCCTCGCTCGTGACCCAGGAGCTGGAGATGGCCGACCGTCACGGCAAGAACCTGCTTGTCGCCGTTGAAACGAAACAAAGCAGCGAGGGCAATTTCATCACCTTTTTCGAAGAAGGCAACGCGTTCATGGACCGGGAACTGAACAAGCTGCCCGCGCTCATGGCGAAACACCCTTCCTTTGCCGGCGTGGCTGTCCACTCCTATGAATACTGGAAGGAATTGGCAAGATAATCCTCCAACAAAAAAGTCCCTGCCGCAAT